>JASGDB010000046.1:0-3687 GCA_049841315.1 Bergeyella sp.
ATTTTTTCCCAACATAATTTGCAAGGTTTTAAGGCTCTAATATACAAATTCTTGTAATATAAAACATCTATCTTGAACTTTATTTTATTGATTGTTAGTTAGTTGTGTTATTTTAATGAGCGACTATTTAATATGCTTACCTTGTATTTTTTCGCACCGATTGTAATCGAATTTTTTGGAGTGGCGAGTTTTCTCGTTATTTATATTGCTTCGATACTTTTGGGAAATCTGTTTTCGCTTTTCATTTATAAAAAACAGGGATGGTATTCCGCGATTGGTGCAAGTGGAGGAGTTTCGGGGATTTTGTTTGCCGCTATTGCGGTTTATCCTCAAATCGGACTTTATATTTTTTTCATTCCGATTGCAGTTCCCGGATATATTTTCGGCTTGCTCTATTTCGGATATTCGGTTTACAGCATGCTCAATCCGAGAATGAGCGATAATATCGGGCACGCCGCACATTTGGGAGGAGCTTTTTTAGGCTTGATGTATGCAGTTATAGCTAAACCTGAAATAGCTTTATCGAATGTGCTGTATCTCGGAATCATGTCTCTGCCATTGGTTTATCTGGGCTACGAAATTTTTGTAAGAAAAAGAATAGGATAAAACTCATATCGTTTTTTTATAAATTAAATAGCGCATGGTTTCCCTGAAAAATTCTTTTTTACTATTTTTGCTGTAAATTTCAAATAAACATGAAAGAATTTTCAAAAGAGGTATATCTGAAATGGTATGCAGATATGACAATGTGGAGAAGATTTGAAGACAAATGCCGTTCTCTCTATCTAAAACAGAAAATCAGAGGTTTTTTACATTTATATAACGGTCAGGAAGCCATTCCTGCGGGATTTACCCATGCAATGGATCTCACAAAAGACAGCATGATTACAGCGTACAGATGCCACATTCATCCGATGGCGATGGGCGTAGACCCGAAAAGAATCATGGCCGAACTTTGCGGTAAAGCAACAGGAACTTCCGGAGGAATGGGAGGTTCTATGCACATTTTCAGCAAAGAACACCGTTTTTACGGAGGACATGGAATTGTGGGCGGACAGATTCCTTTGGGAGCAGGTATTGCTTTTGCAGATAAATATTTCGACCGTAAAGCCGTGAATATCTGCTTCTTCGGAGACGGAGCCGCAAGACAGGGCTCATTGCACGAAACCTTTAATATGGCAATGAACTGGAAACTTCCGGTGGTTTTCGTAGTGGAAAACAATCAGTACGCAATGGGAACTTCCGTGAACAGAACAGCCAATCACGAAGATATTTATAAATTAGGTCTCGGCTACGAAATGCCTTGTCTTCCGGTAGATGCAATGGACCCTGAAAAAGTTGCCGAAGCCGCTCACGAAGCGATTGAAAGAGCAAGAAGAGGAGACGGGCCAACTTTTATTGAAGCCAGAACGTACCGTTACAGAGGTCATTCAATGTCCGATGCAGAACCGTACAGAACCAAAGAAGAAGTAGCACTTCACAAAGAAGACGACCCTATTGAATTAGTGAAAAAGAGAATCTTGAACAACAAATGGGCAACAGAAGAAGAACTGGAAGCACTTGACAATACATCCAGAGATTTCGTGGAAGAATGTGTAGATTTCATGGAAAATTCACCCTATCCGAATCCGGAAAAAGTATATGAATACGTATACGCTCAGGAAGATTATCCGTTCATAGATAAATTAGAAAACTAAAATATTATTAATTTGAAATTTGAAATTTGAAGTTTGAAATTCGTCCGGATTTCAAATCTCGAATCTCGAATCTCGAATCTCAAATCAATAAAAATATTATGGCAGAAGTGATTACAATGCCCCGACTTTCGGATACCATGACGGAAGGAAAAGTGGCTAAATGGCATAAAAAAACAGGCGATACAGTAAAAGAAGGCGATATTTTGGCGGAAATAGAAACCGACAAAGCCGTTCAGGATTTTGAATCCGAAGTGGCGGGAACGCTTTTATATGTTGGTGTTGAAGAAGGAAATTCCGCCGCAGTAGATTCCGTTCTCGCAATTATCGGGAATGAAGGTGAAGACATTTCAGGACTTACAAGTGGAAGTGCCGTTCCGAAAGCTGAAGCTACTCCCGTTAATGAAGAAGCGAAATCAGAGCAACCTGCTATACAGGCTGCTGAAATTCCTGTAGGAGTAGAAGTAATCAATATGCCGCGCCTTTCCGATACAATGACGGAAGGAAAAGTAGCAAAATGGCATAAAAACGTAGGCGATACCGTAAAAGAAGGCGATATCCTTGCAGAAATCGAAACCGATAAAGCCGTTCAGGATTTTGAATCCGAATTTAACGGAACACTTCTTTATCAGGGCGTAACTGAAGGAGGAGGTGCTGCCGTTGATTCTATCCTTGCCATTATCGGCCCTGCCGGAACTGATGTTTCCGCAGTTGTTTCCGGAGGTGGAAAAGTGCAAGAGCCAAGTAAAAAAGAAAAAGAACCAAATTCTGAAAACGCCCGGCAATCAGCTGAAAGCGGAAAGCCGAAAGCTGAAAGCGGACAACCAACATCAGACAGCAGAGTAGCTATTTCTCCTTTAGCCAAAAAAATGGCGGAAGATAAAGGAATAGATATTTCATCGCTTCAGGGTTCAGGAGAAAACGGAAGAATCGTTAAAAAAGATATTGAAAATTACACACCGTCAGCTTCAAATGAAGCGAAACAACCTGTTTCAGCAATTTCTGCTATGCAAACTTCAATGAATTTTATAGCAGGAGAAACTACGGAAACACCGAATTCACAAATGCGGAATGTGATTGCAAAACGCCTTGCAGAAAGTAAATTTACCGCTCCGCATTATTATCTGATGGTGGAAATCAATATGGATAAAGCCATTGAAGCCAGACAGGAAATCAATTCACTTCCGGATACGAAAATCTCTTTCAACGATATGGTGATTAAAGCCACAGCAATGGCATTGAGAAAACATCCGCAGGTGAATTCATCATGGGCTGGAGATAAAATTGTTCACCATGGAAATATCAACGTAGGAGTTGCAGTAGCCGTTCCGGACGGATTGGTAGTTCCGGTTCTGAAAAATACCGATTTTATGAACTACAACCAGATTTCCGCAGCGGTGAAAGATATGGCTTCCAGAGCGAAAACCAAAGCGTTGAAAGCCAACGAAATGGAAGGCTCTACATTCTCCGTTTCCAATTTGGGAATGTTCGGAATCGAAACCTTTACCTCCATTATCAATCAGCCGAATTCCGCAATTCTTTCCGTTGGTTCGATTATCGAAAAACCGATTGTAAAAGACGGACAGATTGTAGTTGGAAATACAATGAAAGTTTCGCTTGCGTGCGACCACAGAGTAATCGACGGTGCTACGGGAGCGCAGTTCCTGCAAACCTTGAGAACCTATCTGGAACAGCCTTTAACACTTTTGCTGTAAAAGGTTTTTCCTGAAAAATAAATGAATTTTCTGCCCTTTCAAATGTATATTCTGAAAGGGTTTTTGTTTATCAATTATCCGCTATTGGTCAACCTTGTCAAGGTTTTGAACCTTGACAAGGTTGACGTTGGTATAAAACCTTGTAAAGGTTATCTGCATGCTGAATATTAACCTTGACATCCTATTTTTGATTTATCCCGATAAATCTTCAAACACGAAGCAAAAAATCCATCTCAAAATAGCTATAAAAATTTTAGCAATAAAATTTAAACAGGCTC
>JASGDB010000047.1:0-5487 GCA_049841315.1 Bergeyella sp.
CTTGTTTTTCTAATTCCACATTGATAGGAATTGCCGGAACATTCAAAGCACCGAGAACTTCCACCGGAGCATCCAAGTATTTAAAACAATGATTGGAAATACGGTGTGCAAGAGCTTCTGCAAAGGAATTCTGAGCCTGTTCTTCCGTCAAAACCAAACATTTTCCATGAATTTTTACCCGTTCAAAAATTAAATTTTCATCCAATGGAATCAATGTCCGCAGGTCGATAATTTCTACCCTTTCGTTAAAAGATTTTGCGGCTTCTTTTGCCCAGAAAACGCCCATTCCGTAGGTGATAATAACTGCCGTTCTTCCTTTTTCGGTTTCGGATTCATCAGCATTTTTTACAATATTGGCTTTCCCGAAAGGCAGAATGTAATCTTCGGCAGGTTCAATGGTTTTGGCGTCTTCCGTTCCGGGAACTTTGCTCCAGTAAAGACCCTTGTGTTCGAGGAAAATCACAGGATTAGGGTCGTAATATGCCGCTTTAAACAAACCTTTGAAATCCGCCGCATTGGACGGATAGGCGATTTTAATTCCTTTAATATTGGCTAAAATGCTTTCCACGCTTCCACTGTGATACGGTCCGCCGCCGCCGTAAGCACCAATCGGAACGCGGATGATATTGCTGACCGGAAATTTTCCGTTGGATAAATAACACGATTTTGAAACTTCCGTAATGAGCTGGTTTAATCCCGGAAATATATAATCGGCAAACTGAACTTCCACAATCGGTTTCAGTCCGGCTGCGCTCATACCAATCGTCGAACCGATGATGTATGCTTCCTGAATGGCAGTATTGAAAACCCTTTTGTTTCCGAATTTTTTTCCTAAAGTAACGGTTTCCCGAAAAACACCGCCGATTCTCTCACCGACATCCTGACCGTACAAAACTGCTTCGGGATGTTTGTACATCAGCTCCTGAATGGCATGGATTCCGGCATCTACCATTACAATTTTTTCTTTTGTATCGGCAGGAACTCTTGTTCCGCTTTCTTCTGTAACGGATGTTGGAGCGAAAATATGTTCTGTTGCGCTTTCCGGTTCCGGGTCGGGTGCGTTTTTGGCATTTTCAAAGGCTTCTTCGGTTTCTAATCTTGCTTTTTTGGCAATTTGCTTTAGGGTTTCTTCGTCTGTGCCTTCATCCAGAAGATAATTTCTCAGAATCTGCCCCGGGTCTTTGGCTCTGTGTTTTTCCAAATCGGCTTCATCTCGGTAAAATTCACGGCGAACACCGGAAGTATGATGCCCGATGAGAACGGTTTTTGCACAAACAAGAATTGGTTTTCTTTCGTTTCGGACAAAATCGAATGCTTTTTTCATCGCTTCATAACTTTCGATGAAATCGGTTCCGTCCACTCTCATTCTGCTTAATCCGGCAAATCCGGCAGCGTAATCGTAAGCATCGGATGTTCTGGCTTCTTCTCTCGTTACGGAAATTCCCCATTCATTATCCTGAACCAGAAAAATAACGGGAAGCTGATGAAGTGCGGCAAACTGAAACGCCTCTGAAACTTCGCCTTCCGTTACGGAATTGTCGCCCAGGCAGCAGACGACAACGGGATTTTTTTCAAAATTTCTGAGGTTGAAATCCTGTATGTATTTGATTCCCTGTGCGATTCCGGTTGTTGGGATAGCCTGCATTCCGGTTGCGGAGCTCTGGTGGATGATTTTGGGTTTGCTTTCATCCAAACTTGACGGATGAGCGTAATAGGAACGCCCGCCTGAAAAAGGGTCGTCTTTTTTTGCTAAAAGCTGCAGCATCAGTTCGTATGGCTCGAAACCGATTCCCAAAAGCAGGCTTTCATCTCGGTAATAGGGAGAAACCCAGTCTTCTTTTTCCAGATGATATGCAGTTGCCAGCTGAATGGCTTCATGCCCTCTTGATGTGCTGTGGACGTACTTTGTGATGTTCCTGTTTTCTTCATAGATGTCCGCCATTGCTTTAGCCAGCATCATGTGTCGGTAGGCTTTGAGAAGTGTATCTTTTGACAAAGTTGAAAAAACGGTTTCTTCCATAGTTTTCAAATATAACAAAACTTTTTAGGCTCTTCGCCATTTTGTATGGAAAAAAAATCCATATTCTTTTAAAATAACCTCGGAAACAAGGATAAACACACTAAAATTTAAACTGCGAAACAGTGATATATTGTAACATAATACAAGTGTACTATTGGTGAGGTGCGAAGCACCGACATCTTTTATACCAATATGTCGGTGCTTCGCACCTTTCTATTCATCTTATAATCGTGAAAGATTACCAACATTGCGCAAATTGGCTACGCCGAATCTTCGATTTCGTTGCTTTTTCTGATTCAAAATCTTTGGTTTAAGAATTTTAATGCGTTTTTCCTGCTCGGAAACGGAGGCGTTAAAATTTTAAAGAATTTTGTTAATAAGGAGGTTTGGTATAATCTTTCTTAATATGCTTATTCGTAATCAGCGTGAAATTATCGGGGTTATGTTTTTCTCACTATCTCCCATTCCTAAAGTTACCAAGTCTTAAGCATTTCTCTTCTCTCTGATTTCCGAAAAATCCCTCGCGATTTCGTCAGCCAATATTTTTTCTACTCTCACTTTTTTGATGGCAAGATTCAGTTCGTTGCCCAAAAGCATCAGGCTAATGTTGATATTCACCCAAACCATTGTGATAATGATGGTTCCGATAGAGCCGTAGAACACGTTGTAACTCGCAAAATTCTGAAGATAAATCGCAAATCCGTAAGTGAGCAAAATAAAGAGTACCGTCGTAAAAACCGCACCCGGAACTGCCTGCTTCCATGAAGTAATTTTCAGGCATCCGGCCCAATAAAAAAGGCTGAGAAGCACGCAGTAGAAAAACGGAAAAGAAAAATATCCGATAATCTTCGTCAGGTTGTTCACAAACCACGAAATGTCATAAGACGGTGTAAAAAGTTTCAGCACAACTTCGCTGTAATAAATTCCGAGAATCGTCAAAACAATCAAAGCAATAAACGCTATCGTAACGCCTATCGAAACAAGATATTCATTGATGAAATTGCGCTTCAGTTCAGTATTTTCATTAAACCCGTTAATCAGAGAATGAGTTCCGTTTGTCCCGAAAACCAGTGAGAGCACAATCGTAAAAATGTTAATACTTTTCATATTCGGAACAAAAGTATTCTGAATATAATCCGTAACATCCTTGAGGATATTTTCCGGAAGAACATTCGGCATCAGCACTTCAAAAATATAAAATTGCAACTTATCATAATGCGGCAAAAACGGCAGAAGCGAAAGCATGAACAGAATGAAAGGAAAAAGACTCAGAAAAAACGCCCACGAAATCGCCGCAGCCTGTTTTCCGAGCTTTGTTTCCGTGATTCCCAGGCCGTAAATACCAAACATCTTCCACAGCGAAATTCCCAGAAAAGGAATATGGATGCCGTCGAGAAAATTCTTTATTTTAATCAGAAATTTAGGAACTCTGAATGTCATTCGTCTATATTTGCAGAAGCAAAGATAAGAAATGAAAATCAATCTCCTCTGCATCGGCAAAACAGACGACAGGGAAATCCGCACGCTGATAGAATATTACCGAAACCGGCTTCCGAAACACTGGAATTTTGAACTCACCGAAATTCCCGATGTAAAAAACGCCCGAAATCTCACTCCCGAACTTTTGAAAAAGGAAGAAGCAAAATTATTTCTCCAAAATATCGAAAGTTCCGACCTTATCCTTCTCCTCGACGAAAAAGGAAAACAGTACACCAGCCGTGAATTTGCCGGAAAAATCAATGACTGGCAGAATAATTCGGTAAAAAAAGTACAGCTTTTAATCGGCGGTGCGTATGGTTTTTCGGAGGAAATTTACAGCAGAGCCAATGAGAAAATTTCACTTTCCAAAATGACGTTCACACATCAGATGATTCGCCTTTTCATTGTAGAACAACTCTACCGTGCCGACCAGATTCTACAGGGGAAACCGTATCATAATGATTGAGTGGTGAGAGGGAGACTTGGTGAGAGGGAGATTTGGTGAGAGGGAGACTTGGTGAGAGGGAGACTTGGTGAGAGGGAGACTTGGTGAGAGGGAGACTTGGTGAGAGGGAGACTTTGAGACTTTGAGACTTTGGAGCTTTGAGAGAGAGAGAGTTAGAGGTTGTTTGAAATGGTTTGATTTGGTTTGAAATGGTTTGAAAATGGTTTGAAGTAATTTTACAACTTTTTAACACCCCGTCAAATCCGCTACGGCGGATTCGCCACCCCTCTGAAAGAGGGGAATATCCCGCACCTCGAAACCCGTATCCCGAACCTCGCACACCGAATCACTTTTGTCTTGTGTCTTGTTTTCTGATTACATTTTTGGAAAGAGTCGCAAAAAATCCACCGAGAAGAAAACCTACCAAAGCTCCGAACAGCACATCCATAGGGAAATGAACGCCAAGATAAATCCGGCTGTATGAAACGATTGCCGCCCAAAACAGCAGAACATAAGGAAGAAATTTCATTTTATCCTTCAGTATCAGGCTGATGAATGTTGCAATGAAAAACGTATTGGAAGCATGAGCGGAATAAAATCCGAATTGTCCGCCGCATTTAACTTCACGCACCAAACCTTCCAAATCAGGGTCGTGGCACGGGCGCAACCTTGCAATTCCATATTTGAAAATACCTGAAATCTGGTCTGAAACCACTACTCCAAGCGCAATAAAAATCAGGATAAAAATCAGCGAGCGGACTTTAAAATTTTTCGCAAGCCAATACAAAAAAATCACATACAGCGGAATCCAGATGAGTTTCTCCGAAACCAGAATCCAGAACCGGTCAAAAGGCTCGCTTCCCAGATTGTTGAGAAACAGAAAAAGTTCTCGGTCTTCCTGAATAATTTCGTACATGATTATCGGCTTACAGGTCCTTCGTAAGTATCGTCTTCCAAGGGTTTAACGACTGGTTTTTCGGGTTCTCCACTCAGGATATCGTCTTTCAGATTGGAGATCGGATTGGCTTCCTTTGCGGCTTCTTTTACCTTTTCTATTTCCTTTTTGATTTCGGAAACGGGATTGTCGGTTTCTTTCAGAATTTCGGTTTTGATGTCTTCCACTGCACCGCGCATTTTACGCACACCCTGTCCCAGCTCGCGCGCAATCTGCGGAAGTTTGTCCGGCCCGAACAAAACAATGATTACCAAAGCAATCATCAGCATTTCTCCAATACTCATTTCCATAACGCAAAAATACAAATTCTCATCAATATATCTTTCCGACCGTTTTTTTTATAAAAACTTTTTTAAAATTATTAACAGCCAAAGGCTCGAAAGGCTCGAAAAAATAATGAACAAAATGAATGTAAACGCCGTATATCAGACGATTTTATATCATTTACCAAAAAACAATGCAAATTTTAGAGCCTGTGATAAGTTTGCAAAGTAAATATTCAATATACTAAAAGTTAAAAAAAATCATTTAGAAGAATACATTGGAAAAAGCAACAGGAAAAAGACAGAGAGACTGCAGATATACAAA
>JASGDB010000048.1:0-86853 GCA_049841315.1 Bergeyella sp.
GTTTATGTTCAGCGAAGGTTGACTGTTTTTTTTGCTGAGTGAAACGCCTTTGCGAACCTTATCACAGTTTGTCTGTTTATAAATTCTTTGCGAACTTTGCGTTTGGAATTTTAATGCGTTTAGCCTAGGATGTTCACTTTTGTTGACGATTTACAAGAATAATCTTCTATATTTGCACTCACAATTTATAATTATATACAATGAAAGAACTTATTGAAAAGATTAACGCAGAATTTGAAGCGTTTTCTAAAGAGGCAGAACTGCAAGTTGAAAAAGGAAACAAAGCAGCCGGAACCAGAGCGAGAAAATCAGCATTGGAACTAAGCAAATTGTTCAAAGACTTCCGAAAAATTTCTGTGGAAGAATCCAAAAAGTAAGAAAAAAATGCTTCAGAAATTTCTGAAGCATTTTTATTTATCAGCCGGATAGACCCAGCTTTTGCCTGAGGCTACGGCATTTTAAATCCTTTCGTGTAGATTCTCCCGTATTCGTCCACGAATTTCACTTGCACGTTTCCGGAATATTTTTCGAGAATTTTTTCTACATCTTTCTGCGAGTTCACGGGCTTACCGTTAATTTCGATGACGATGTAGTTGTCCACAACTCCGGCTTTTGCTATTTCGCTTCCCTCTACAACATTTTTGGCAACCACTCCGCTGTTCAGTCCGTAATCCGTTTTGAATCTTTCGCTTAACGGTTCAAATTCCGCTCCAATTTTTTCGGTTACAGAAAGGTCTTCTTTGCTTCTGGTGGAAGTTCCGCCTTTCTGGTCTTTCAGGGTAACATTCGCGGTGTTTTCCTTGCCGTTTCTCAGGTAGGTTACCACTACGCGGTCTCCCGGTCTTCTGCTTCCTATGGTCATGGATAAATCTGCATAATCACTAATCGTTTTATCGTCGATTTTGGTGATAATGTCGCCCTTTCTTAATCCTGCATCCTCAGCACCGCTGTTTTCGCTAACATTGATGACATAAACCCCCGAGCCGGTTTTGATATTGGCTTTCTCTTTTTGGTTATAAGCCGCAACCTGCTGGTCATCGGAAAGGTCGATGGAATTAACGCCTAAGAAACCTCTTTGTACAATTCCGAATTTCTTAATATCCTCAACGATTTTTCTTGCCAAATTGGAAGGCACCGCAAATCCGTATCCTGCATAATAGCCGCTTGGCGACATAATAGCAGAGTTAATTCCGATAAGATCTCCATTGGCATTCACCAAAGCTCCTCCGGAATTTCCCTGATTAATTGCTGCATCGGTCTGGATGAAACTTTCAATCGGGTTGGCTGCTTTTCCCTGAGAACTCAGAATTCCGATTCCTCGTCCTTTTGCGGAAACAATTCCTGCGGTTACGGTAGAGTTCAAGCCTAACGGGTTTCCTACTGCCAGAACCCATTGTCCGACTTCCACATTATCGGAATTGGCAAAATTCAGATACGGCAATCCTTTTTCTTCAATCTTTAATAATGAAATATCGGTATTCGGGTCAGTTCCTACTAATGTCGCTATATACGTTTTTTTATTGCTTAAAACTACTTCAAGTTTGCTTGCTCCGGCAACCACGTGGTTGTTGGAGATAATGTATCCGTCCGGAGAAATAATTACACCCGAACCCATTCCGCTCGGCATATTGTCGGGAACTTGCTGTTGCTGTTGGCGCTGTCTGCTTCCACCTCCGAACGGGTCTCCGAAGAAATGCTCAAACAAATCCATCTCCGAAGCTCTGCTGGTGGTTCTCGTCTGATAATTTTTAATGGTTACTACTGCCGGAACCGTCATTTTTGAGGCTTTTACGAAATCATCACCAATTGCTGCGGTGTTCATTCCTGCAAAAGCAGCATCGTTTTTCGGCGCGAAATAGGAATAATCTCCATTATTGCTTCCGGAAGTATTGAAATAATTGATTGCCCCAAAAGTGGTAGCACCTGAAACCACTCCTACAAATGCGTAAGGAAGCAGTTTTTTTAATGTATTCTTCATCGTCATATTCTTTTTTTTCATTGTTGAAACAAATTTAATGCTAAATAAGTGTAGGAATAAAACGGGTTGTTTCAAATTTAACTAAACTTTAACAAGAATTATGCATTTTTAGGGATACAGGAAAGAAATTTTAAAAAAAAATTGAAATAGCATGTAATATTTTTCAGACCTTAGTTGTCTTATTATCAGAAAGCGCTAAAAACCATGACTCAGGAACAATTCAGGGATTCGGTATTTATTCTCAGAGATGAGATGTTCCGTTTTGCAAAACGGTTCGTGATGAGCGCAGATGAGGCGGAAGATATTGTACAGGATTTGATGATGAAATTTTGGCAGACAAAGGAAAAATTGGCAGAATCTTCAAATTTAAAATCCTTTGCATTGAAATGTGTAAAGAACGAATGCCTGAACCGCCTGAAACATCATGATGTGAAAATGGGATTCGCAGATTTGCAGATGCACAGGAACGAATTGTATAAACCGGAGTTTAACAATATGAAAGAACAGATTATCGGTTTTATTAATGAACTTCCTGAAAAACAGAAATTGGTAATCCACTTGATAGACGTGGAAGAATATGAGGTTTCGGAAATTTCGGAAATCCTCGAAATGGAGGAAAACGCCGTAAGAGTCAATCTGATGAGGGCACGGCAGAAAGTAAAAGAACAAATCCAAAAACTAATGGATTTTGAAAAAAGAATGATTGAAAATTGATTTTTTTAACAAAAAAGAACTACTCCAAAGTCCCTCTCCTTTGGAGAGGGATTTAGGGAGAGGATGAATTATGAGCAAAGACAGATTTCAGGATAAGTACGATGAGGTCTTCAAAGATTTGAAAGAGGAAAAAATGAACTGGAATTTTGAAGATTTTCTGAAAAAAACGGAAGAAAAAGCTGATGCTGAACCGGAAGAACGTTCAGGAAAAGTAATACCGCTTCCTTTCCTTTCAAAATATGTATGGATAGCGGCAAGCACAGCCATTCTCGCAGGACTTTTCTTCGGCGTGAAATACTGGAATTCCGGCTCACAGTCCGTAACAGAGCAGGATTTGATGGTAAAAACCGAAGTGGAAAAGCAAAAAGGCGAAATTTTTAACGATAATACTTTCGCTGCGACGGAAGATACTTTGAAAGTACAGTCGGAAATGAAAGATTCCCTTTCCTATGAGGTGAGCGACCCCGATGAAGTCATCAACAAAATCGTTCCCAAAAGAGGAAGAATGAAAAAAGTGCAGCGTGAGAAATACGTCAATAATGATAAAAAAAACCAACCTACTGAATATCAGGATGATTTCGTGATTATTAACGGCCATAAAATAACCAGCGAAGAAGAAGCAATCAACATAGCGAAATATTCTTTCCGGATGTTTTCGGAAAACGTGGCGAAATCCGTTGCTTCAAGTGTAGTACAGGAACACCCAACCGAAGATTAAAAAATAAAAATTAACAAAATGAAATCGAAGATTATCTCCCTTAAGTCGATGAATATATTTCACGAACACAAAAATCATAAAAAAATGAGAGTGAGTAAAAAAATAATAGTAGTATTCGCCATTCTTTTGAGCTGTTTCAACAGCCTGGCGGCGCAGAAAGAAAAATTAGAACAGCTGTTCGACAAATATCAGGACACGGAAGGCGTAACTTCCATTAAAATCGCCAAACCGATGTTCGGAATGCTGAACAGCCTTGATATCAAAGATTCTGAATTAAGTCAGATTAAACCTCTGCTGAGTAAAATTCAGGGACTTAAGATTTTGGTCATCGAACAGCCGGAGGACGGTGATGCCGAAAAACCTGCATCATTTTACCAGAATTTAAGCAAGGAAATTCTCACTTCCGTCAATAATCTGAAATATGAAGAACTGATGACGGTAAACAGCAAAGACAGCAAAATAAAATTCCTGACTTCCGATACCGCAAACGGAATTCTCGATAACCTGCTCCTGAATATCAGTTCCGAAGGAAATACCGTGCTGATGATGCTCGACGGAAAAATCTCCATGGACGATGTGAACAATCTGATTAACGAAGCCCAGATTTCTTCATCCAAAACATCCGAAACTACGGAAAATACGGGTTCGTCAGAAGTTACACAGGTAAGAAATGTTGGAAAATTTACGGGGATTGAGGTTTCCGGCGGAATTAAAGTCAATTTCACACAGGGAAACAACCAAAGCGTTGTGGTGGATGCCGACCAGAATCTTCAGCAATATGTATCAACAGAGGTGAAAAACGGGATTTTAATAATTAAAATAAAGGATAAAAAGAACCTGAATTTCAAAAAACTTTTGGTTACCATCGAAGCTCCGAATCTTCAATCCATAAAAACCACTTCCGGAGCAAGTTTTGCCACGATGAATACCGTTAAAGAAACCGTTTTTGATGTTTCCGCAGAGTCAGGTTCTACGCTGAATGCCGATTTAAAAGCGAATGCAACCATAAATCTGAAATCAATTTCCGGAGCAAGTATGAAAATCAATGCAGATACCATGAACCTTATTTTCAATGGGAACAGCGGTTCTTCATCCGTAATTGTAGGAAAAGCGGAAACAGCAAGTTATGTTATTTCAAGTGCCGCTACCTGCAACGCTCAAAATACGGTTGTGAAAACTGCCGAAGTAAGTGCAACCTCCGGAGCGAGTTTAAAAGTAAATGCTTCAAAATATCTTAATTCTCAGACCTCTTCGGGCGCAAGCGTAAGATACGCCGGAAAGCCAAAAAAGGTGCAATCAGACAATTCCAGCGGAGGAAGTACAAAAGAGATTAATTAAAAATTTTATCGGCAGAGCCGCGAAGCGGCGAAATCAATAGCATCGGGTGCAGCCCGATGAAAAGAAATCAATAGCATCGGGTGCAGCCCGATGAAATAAAAAAATCATCATGAAAAAAATATACATCATCGCATTTTTCGCCATTATTTCTCTGCAATCCTGCATGGTTTCCCGGCATCCGAATATGGCATTCTTTGATAATCCTCATTACGATTACGGAAATGCGGAATTTACTTCGGTCAATGTCCCCGTATGGCTCGCAAAACCTTTCGTGAAAAATGCATTGAGGGAAGACGGCGAAAGCGAGGAAGTCGTGAATCTGGTAAAGAAAATCAAAAAAATCAGAATATTGACCGTAGAAAACGGAAATCCCGAAATGCTGAAAAATTTCTCCCAATATTTAAGTAAAAACAATTACGAAGATTGGGTAACCTTGAAGCACGACGGGCAGAATGTGAATATTCGGGCATTTCAGGAAGGTGAGGTCATTAAAAAGCTGATGCTGCTGGTCAATTCCGGAGAAGAACTTGTATTTGTGGACATCAAAGGAAAATTTACGCCTGAAGATATTTCCAATGTCATCAATATGGAAAACCGTGAAGAAGAACGCCGGAATCAGAAAAGAATATCAAAGAACGAGACAAAGGAAATAAAGGATTAATATTTCGGTTTTTTTTGAGCTATGAAAGGGAATATCTTACCTTTTAAAACTATGATTCTCCACAAAATCTCCCTCCAACTCATCATAAATAATATGATAGCCCGAAATTTTCCTGTCGATATAATACACGGCTTCGTCCAGCTGTCCGTCCTTGATTTGTTTTACTTTAATTTTCGTTCCCTTTTTTAGGGAATAACCGAAGTGATGTCCGCCTTTTTTCACTTCCGCTTCATTTTCCGAAATTATTTTGAAATCAGGATTTTTAAGGTCGTTTAAAGAAATACCTTTCACAATCTTTTGCTCTCCGGAATCAAAAGTAATTTTCCCGAAAGAATAAACAGGAAGCACAACATCGATTTTTTGAATAGGATAATCATCCAATCTCCGCAGATAGGTTTTAAGGCGCGGAAGATTGAGAACCGCTTTCCGGTTGAATTTTTCCAGCGATTCACCTGAGGAATAACAAATCAGATACACCTTTTCCACGGGCGGAATTCCCGTTTCATCTTTTTCTTTTACATGATGAAGCCTGATGGTGGATGAAATTTCTTTTCCGGAAATCTTTTTCAGTTCGTTCAGAAACTGAAAATAATGGTCTTTGGTTTCCGGAGTCCAGTCGCAGTCAATCTGAATTTCTTTTTCTGTATTGAGCTGAAGTTCCTGAGACAGAGCTTCCGTTCGGTTATGAATATTTTCCGCAAGAGAAAGGATTTCATTTCCCTTTATATTTTGAAAACAAACGGAATTGACAGAAATGACAGGCACAATTTTCTTATCCGTCTGAAAAGTGGAATCTTTGGAAACTGCTCCCGAAAATGTAAAAAATCCTTTTTCCTTATTTACATCAAAAAACCGTGTGTACAGATACGGTACTTCCGCATCCTGAAGAATGGATTTTTCGGCAGGAGTAAGCGCAAAGTTTTTTTTCTTATAATAAAAGGTATAGAAATGCGGCTGGTGCTTTTTGCAGGAAAAGAACATCAGAAAAACCAGCAGAGAAAAAAGGAGCGTTTTTTTCATTTTTCAAAAATACTAAATTCCTGACAACGAAAAGAATTTGTGTTTTTATTCAGAAAAAATCAGTAAAATCCTTGCTTATTTTTATTTTTATTTTCGAGCCGTTTAACAATAAAAGTATTTTAAAATGAAAAAATTATTATTTGTAGCAGCCTTAGGAGTTGCCGGATTAATGAGTGCAAAAAGTGAAGTGGTTAACAATAATCATGAAAAAGAAAAGCAAGAACAAAAGGAAAGTGCAATAAAAGAACAAAAAGTACAGTTGACGTGTAAAACATTTAATCTTAGTTGTGGTGGTTCTGAAGTCGCCTGCGCTAAAGATACGGAAACAATGTTAGAGGTAATGTGGTTTCTTGATGGTGTAAATTGTGGGTAATCATGAGAAACATAACGCTATGTTTTTTGTTTTGTTTTAGCATTTTAGTTAATGCTCAAAAAAAGATGACTGATTCTGTTGATATTCTGGTGAGATATGAACTGAAATATCAATATGATTCGTTGGATGTTAACGCAGTTAATAATGAAGTTTTTGTACTTTACCTGAACAAATCGGAATCATTATTTTCGAGCTATAATCTTATGAAGAAGGATTCGGTTCTTGCTAATGTTAAAAAAGGAAATACTCCTGTTTCCTCTGTTTTGGACATGAAAAATACACCCAAAACAAAGTTCAATTTCAGAATCTTTAAAGATTTTAAAACAAAAAATATAGAAGTCTTTGACAGGATTAACCTTACGGATTTTGTATATTCAGAGAAGGTAAATATCAATTGGAAAATTTCTAAAGAATCTGCTGTTGACTATAAAGGGTACAGATGTTATAAAGCTACAGGAGTGTTTGGAGGAAGAACATATACAGCGGTATATACGGATGAAATTCCCATTTCGGACGGTCCATATAAATTTATGGGACTTCCGGGTTTGATTCTTAAAATATATGATGATAAAAACCATTATGTTTTTGATTTAATCTCTTTACATAAAACCAAGTTTGTTTATACTCCCGATGTTGATATAAAAGGAGCAAGAACCGAAAAAAAATCTTTTTTTAAAGGTTTGAAAGATAGTGAGGAGAACATAGTTGAATACGCAAAAGCATTAGGTTCAAATATGACCCCGGAACGAGAGAAATCAATTAAGGAAAGAATGAAAAAAAGAAACAATCCCATAGAGCTGATTCCATAAAATCTATAATCTTTTTCAGATTAAGAAGGTCTTTTGAGAAATCAAAAGGCTTTAACTTTCTATAAATCAAAATATTTTCACTTGAATGTTTGTCAGTTCAAAAATTCTTCATACATTTGCACACTCATTTTAGGGGAGTAGTATGCCTATTTCAAACGTAGAAATTACTAACGACCACTTGAAATGACGATGAATAAAGGATAAATTTATAGTATTATATAACAATGTCAGGTATTATTGGAAAAAAAATCGGGATGACTTCCCTGTTTGACGAGAACGGAAAAAATATTCCGTGTACCGTTATTCAGGCGGGGCCTTGCTCGGTTTTACAGGTCAGAACCGAAGAAGCCGACGGATATGTTGCCGTACAGCTTGGTTTCGATGACAAGAGTGAAAAGAACGTGGGTAAAGCGTTAGCCGGCCATTTCAAAAAGGCAGGTTCAGCTCCTAAAGCAAAAATCGTAGAATTCAGAAATGAGTTTGAACACGAGGTGAAAACAGGAGATTTGGTAGATGTGAAAATGTTCGCAGAAGGCGAATATGTAGATGTAACAGGAACTTCCAAAGGAAAAGGTTTCCAAGGGGTTGTGAAAAGACACAACTTCGGAGGTGTAATGCAGGCTACTCACGGGCAGCACAACCGATTGAGAGCTCCGGGTTCTATCGGTGCCGGTTCAGACCCTTCCAGAGTATTCAAGGGAATGAGAATGGCAGGCAGAATGGGAGGCGACCAGGTAACTGTTCAGAACCTTCAAGTGTTAAAAGTAGATACAGAACAAAATCTTTTAGTAGTAAAAGGTGCTGTTCCGGGAGCTAAAAATTCTTATGTAATTATCAAGAAATGGAACTAACAGTATTCAATACATCAGGAAAAGAAACCGGAAGAAAAGTAGCTCTTGACGAAACTATTTTCGGAATTGAGCCAAACCAGCATGCGGTTTACTTAGAAGTGAAACAGTACCTTGCAGCACAAAGACAAGGAACTCATAAATCAAAAGAAAGAAGCGAAATTACAGCTTCTACTAAAAAACTGAAAAAACAGAAAGGGTCTGGTTCCGCTCGTTACGGGGATATCAAATCTCCTACATTCAGAGGTGGAGGTAGAGTTTTTGGTCCGAAACCAAGAGATTACAGATTCAAACTGAACAAAGCGGTTAAAAGATTGGCTAAAAAATCTGTTCTTTCTCAGAAAATGAGAGACAACAGCATTAAAGTTTTGGAAGCATTCAGTTTTGACGCTCCTAAAACAAAAGATTTCATCAATTTGAACAATGCACTTGGATTTGAAGGTAAAAAATCATTGTATATTTTGCCGGAAGCCAATAAAAACGTGTATTTGTCATCAAGAAATTTACCTAAAACTAAAGTTCTTACTTACAATGAGATTAGTTCTTATGATTTGGTAAACGCCGGTGAAATTGTATTTATTGAAAGTGCAATCGAGAAATTTCAGGAAAATTTAAAAAAGTAAATCAATGTCAGTAATTATCAAACCGGTTATTTCGGAAAAAGCGAACTACCTTACAGATTTGAGAGGAACTTACAGCTTTTTAGTAAATACTAAGGCTAACAAAATCCAAATCAAAAATGCGGTAGAAGCAGCTTATGGAGTGAAAGTAGCGGACGTAAATACAATGATTTACGCACCGAAAGTTTCTTCAAAATACACCAAAAAAGGATTGCAGGTTGGCAAAACCAACAAACTGAAAAAAGCAGTCGTGAAACTTGCCGAAGGCGAAGTTATCGACATTTTTGCAGTGTAATTAAAAGATTTAAACATTAAAAGATTTAAAAAATTAGTGATTGTGAATCTTGAACTAAATTGAATCTTTTAATCATTTAATCTTTGAATTTTTAAATAATTTATTAATATAAACAATAGTAATGTCTGTTAGAAAATTAAAACCTATCACCCCGGGACAGAGATTCAGAATTGTAAACAATTTTGAGGAAATTACTACCAACAAACCGGAGAAATCCCTTACAGTTGGTATTAAAAAGTCGGGTGGACGTAACCAGACCGGAAAAATGACAATGCGTTATACCGGTGGTGGACACAAAAAGAAATACAGAATTATCGACTTCAAGAGAAATAAATTCGATGTTGAAGCGACGGTAAAATCTGTAGAGTATGACCCAAACAGAACCGCTTTCATCGCACTTTTGGAATATGCGGACGGAGAGAAAAGATACATCATCGCTCCGAACGGTATCAAAGTTGACCAGAAAGTAGTTTCAGGAGAAAGCGTAGAACCGAATGTAGGGAACGCAATGAAATTGAAAAATATTCCATTGGGTACTGTAATTTCTTGTATCGAGATGAAGCCCGGACAAGGTGCAATCTTAGCAAGAAGTGCAGGTTCTTCCGCACAATTAACTTCCAGAGACGGAAAATACGCCATCATCAAATTGCCTTCGGGAGAATCCAGAATGATTTTAACTGAATGTTTCGCAATGATTGGTTCAGTTTCCAATTCAGACCACCAGCTTACCGTTTCAGGAAAAGCAGGTAGAAGCAGATGGCTCGGAAGAAGACCAAGAACGAGAGCGGTAGTAATGAACCCGGTTGACCACCCAATGGGAGGTGGTGAAGGACGTTCATCAGGAGGACACCCGCGTTCAAGAAACGGTAAACCGGCTAAAGGTTACAAAACCAGAAAGAAAAATAAAGTGTCTAACCGTTACATCGTATCTAAAAGAAAATAATTATGGCAAGATCACTTAAAAAAGGACCTTTCATCGCTCATCATTTAGATAAGAAGGTTCAGGCAAATATAGAGTCTGGTAAGAAGACTGTAATCAAAACTTGGTCCAGAGCATCAATGATTTCTCCGGACTTCGTAGGACAAACTATCGCAGTACACAACGGAAAAACTTTTGTTCCGGTTTATGTAACTGAAAATATGGTAGGACACAAGTTAGGCGAATTTTCTCCGACACGTTCTTTCAGAGGACACGGTGGTAACAAAAATAAAGGAGGCAGATAATCATGGGTTCAAGAAAAAAAGATAGCGCATTAGCAAGAAAAATAGCAAACAACGATGTTGTAAAAGCTCGTTTGAATGATTGCCCGTCTTCTCCAAGAAAGATGAGATTAGTAGCTGATATCATCAGAGGAGAAAATGTGGACAAGGCTCTTTACATTCTTAAATATTCTAAGAAAGAGGCTTCCAATAAATTGGAGAAACTACTTCTTTCCGCCATTGCAAACTGGCAGACTAAGAATGAAGGTGCTGACATTGAGGAAGCAAACCTTATCGTGAAAGAAATATTCGTGGACAGTGCGAGACAACTGAAAAGACTGAGACCCGCTCCGCAAGGAAGAGGTTACAGAATCAGAAAAAGAAGCAACCACGTTACATTAATCTTAGATAAAAAAGAAAATTAATTCAAGGTATGGGACAGAAGACAAATCCAATAGGTAACAGATTAGGAATCATCAGAGGCTGGGATTCCAACTGGTTTGGCGGAAACGATTATGGCGACAGAATCGCAGAAGACTACAAAATCAGAAGATACCTTGAAGCAAGACTTTCTAAAGGCGGAATTTCAAGAATCTACATCGAAAGAACACTGAAATTAGTTACCGTAACGATTACAACGGCAAGACCGGGACTCATCATCGGTAAAGGAGGACAGGAAGTAGATAAACTGAAAGAAGAGCTTAAGAAAATCACTGATAAAGACGTTCAGATTAATATTTTTGAAATCAAAAGACCTGAACTCGACGCAATATTAGTAGCAGACAGCATCGCGAAGCAAATCGAAAACCGTATCTCTTACAGAAGAGCCGTGAAAATGGCAATGGCTTCTACAATGAGAATGGGTGCAGAAGGAATCAAAGTAATGATTTCCGGACGTTTGAACGGAGCTGAAATGGCAAGAAGCGAATCTTTCAAAGACGGAAGAATTCCACTTTCCACTTTCCGTGCAGATATCGACTATCACTGGGCGGAAGCACACACCACTTACGGAAGATTAGGCGTAAAAGTTTGGATTATGAAAGGAGAAGTTTACGGAAAAAGAGAACTTACCCCGCTTGTAGGACAACAGCAGAAAAAATCTTCAGGACGTGGAGAAAGAAGCGAGAGAGGTGAAAGAAGCGAAAGAAAACCAAGAAGAAACAATAACAACTAAAATTTTAGATTAGAAATTTTGAATTTTAAATAACCGTTACTTTTTTAAAATCTGAAATCTAAAATCTGAAATCTAAAATCTAAAATCTAAAATTTAGAAATTATGTTACAACCAAAAAGAACCAAGTTTCGTCGAGTTCACAAGATGAAGATGAAAGGGAATGCGCAAAGAGGTTCACAACTTGCGTACGGAACTTTCGGAATCAAAGCGACAGAAGGTGCTTGGATTACTGCAAGACAAATCGAAGCTGCACGTATCGCCGCTACGAGATATATGAAAAGAGAGGGACAGCTGTGGATTAAAATTTTCCCGGATAAGCCGATTACCAAAAAGCCAGCCGAAGTACGTATGGGTAAAGGTAAAGGTGCCGTGGAATATTGGGTAGCTGTTGTAAAACCGGGAAGAGTAATGTTTGAAATAGGCGGAGTTCCTTACGAAATCGCAAAAGAAGCTCTAAGACTTGCCGCACAAAAACTTCCTGTAGTAACTAAATTTATCGTAGCAAACGATTTCGTTAAACCTCAATAATCTTTGAAAAAATGAACAAAGCTGAAATCAAAAATTTAAGCGTAGAGGATTTAAAAGTTCAGTTGGCAACTGCAAAAGCAGATTATACCAAAATGAAACTGGCTCACAAAATCAGCCCAATCGAAAATCCTATTCAAATCAGAGATTTGAGAAAAACAATCGCAAGACTAAATACAGAGTTAACTAACAAACAATAATTTCATTTTACAATGGATAGAAATTTAAGAAAAGAAAGAATCGGAGTGGTTTCCAGCAATAAAATGGAAAAAACCATTGTTGTTAGTGAAACGATGAGAATGAAACACCCGATGTACGGAAAATTCGTTTTGAAAACGAAAAAATACACCGCACACGATGAAAACAACGAATGCAACGAAGGCGACACTGTTTTGATTCAAGAAACAAGACCTTTGAGCAAGAATAAAAGATGGAGATTAGTAAGAATCATTGAAAAAGCTAAGTAATGTTACAAACAGAATCAAGATTAAAAGTAGCTGATAACACCGGAGCAAAGGAAGTTTTGGTCATCAGAGTTCTCGGAGGAACGAGAAGAAGATATGCTTCCGTTGGTGATAAAATCGTAGTAACTATCAAGGATTCCACACCATCAGGAAATGCAAAGAAAGGAACAGTTTCCAAAGCAGTGGTCGTAAGAACCAAAAAAGCAGTTCGCAGAAAAGACGGCTCTTACATCAAATTTGAAGACAACGCTTGCGTGCTTCTGAACGCTGCCGGAGAAATGAGAGGAACCCGTGTTTTCGGACCGGTTGCAAGAGAGTTGAGAGATAAAGAATATATGAAAGTCATTTCATTGGCTCCCGAAGTTTTATAATTTTTAAATTGAAAAGAAAATGACAAAAGTTAAAATAAAAAGAGGAGACAACGTCATCGTAACCACCGGAAAAAACAAAGGCGGAAAAGGTGAAGTTCTTGAAGTGATTAGAAAAGAAGGAAAAGACCCGAGAGTCATTGTAGCAGGAATCAACGTGGTAAAAAAACACGTGAAACCGTCTGCACAAAATCCTCAGGGCGGAATCCAAGAGAAAGAAGCCTCTCTGCATATTTCCAATGTTGCTTTGGTTGACAAAAAAGGCAAAGCGACAAAAGTGGGCTACAAAATAGACGGAGACAAAAAAATACGCGTTGCAAAAACAACCGGTGAAACAATTTAATATTAGAACGATGGAATTTATAGCAAGACCAAAAAAAGCATATAAAGAACAAATTGTTCCGGCAATGATGGAAGAATTTGGATACAAATCTGTAATGCAGGTTCCTAAATTGGAGAAAATCGTTATTTCACAAGGTTTGGGAGATGCAACTGCTGATAAGAAAATTATTGATTACGCAGTAGAAGAACTCACGGCAATTACAGGACAAAAAGCGGTAGGAACAATTTCCAAGAAAGACGAAGCGGCTTTCAAACTGAGAAAAGGAATGCCGGTTGGTGCAAGAGTAACGTTGAGAGCCAACAAAATGTATGAGTTCTTGGACAGACTCACGTCTTCTGCACTTCCGAGAATCAGAGATTTTTCTGGAATCAAAGCGGACGGTTTTGACGGAAGAGGAAATTACAACTTGGGTATTACCGAGCAAATCATCTTCCCCGAAATAGTGATTGACAAAGTGAAAAAAATACAAGGTATGGACATCACTTTCGTAACATCGGCAAAAACGGATAAAGAAGCGAAATCATTATTAACCCACTTCGGTTTACCATTCAAAAAGAATTAATTCGCTGCTGGCAAATGGCAGTTAGCAGTTAGCTAAAAGCCAAAAGCCAAAAGCCAAAAGCAAGAATTATGGCAAAAGAATCAATGAAAGCGCGCGAGCGCAAAAGAGAAGCACTTGTTGCTAAATATGCTGCGAAAAGACAGGCGTTGAAAGAAGCCGGCGATTACGAAGCATTACAAAAACTTCCGAAAAACGCGTCCCCGGTAAGATTGCACAACCGTTGCAAACTGACAGGAAGACCAAGAGGATATATGAGAACTTTCGGTATTTCCAGAGTAACGTTCCGTGAAATGGCAAACCAAGGGCTTATCCCGGGAGTAAGAAAAGCAAGTTGGTAACAATTTTGTAAAATCGAGATAGCAAAGTTTATGTGCTGTAAGCCGTATGCAATAAGCCGTAAGCGAAATGCGTAAAGCCTATTGCTTACAGCATAAAGCCATAAAAACTAACTGTCATTAACCAATAACAACAAAAAAGAAAAATGGTAACAGATCCAATTTCAGATTTCCTGACCAGAGTAAGGAACGCACAAAGCGCAGGCCACAAAGTGGTGGAAATTCCTGCATCGAAAATCAAAAAGGAGATTACGAAAATTCTTTTTGACCAAGGATACATTTTGAACTATAAGTTCGAAGATTCTGCGGTTCAAGGAACAATCAAAATCGCTTTAAAGTATGACAAACAAACCAACAAACCGGCTATCAAGTCTATTCAAAGAGCTTCAAGACCAGGTTTGAGACAGTACAAAGGTTCTACGGAACTTCCAAGAGTGCTGAACGGTTTGGGTGTGGCTATTATCTCAACTTCCAGAGGAGTAATGACCGATAAAAAAGCCAGAGAAGAAAAAGTGGGTGGAGAAGTAATCTGCTATGTTTATTAATTTTTAATCAAAGGAAAATGTCAAGAATTGGTAAAGCAATTATAACGATTCCTTCCAATGTTACCATTACCGAGAAAGACGGAGTTGTAACAGTAAAAGGCCCGAAAGGAGAGCTTTCTCAGGAGCTTAAAGAAGGAATCACTTTAGAACAGAAAGACGGGGAACTTACAGTATCCCGCCCGTCCGAATCTAAACAACACAAAGCGCTTCACGGTTTATACCGGGCGTTAATCAACAATATGGTTGTTGGTACAGCCGAAGGTTTCGAGAAAAAATTGGAACTTGTAGGGGTAGGTTACAGAGCATCACATTCCGGTCAAAAACTGGAATTGGCTTTAGGTTTCTCTCACGGTATCGTTCTGGAGCTTCCGGAAGAAGTAAAAGTGAACACAGAAACAGAGAAAGGAAAAAATCCTATTATTACTTTAACATCGCATGATAAACAGCTTCTGGGAATGGTAGCGGCGAAAATCCGTTCATTCAGAAAACCTGAACCGTACAAAGGTAAAGGTGTGAAATTCGTTGGTGAAATCATCAGAAGAAAAGCTGGTAAGTCTGCATAATAAATTTTAAGACAATGGCACTAAATAAAGTACAGAAAAGAATTAGAATCAAGAGAAGAGTAAGAGGAAAAATCTCCGGCTCTGCAGAACTGCCAAGATTATCGGTGTACAAAAGTAATAAAGAGATTTATGCTCAGTTAATCGACGATAAATCAGGTAAAACATTAGTATCCGCTTCTTCAAGAGAAAAAGGTGTAGACGCGAAAGGAACAAAAACTGAAGTTTCTGCAGCTGTCGGTAAAGCTGTTGCTGAAAAAGCAAAATCAGCCGGAATCGATAAAGTAGTATTCGACAGAAACGGATTCGTATATCACGGAAGAGTAAAAGCCCTTGCAGACGGTGCAAGAGAAGGTGGTCTTCAATTCTAATCAATAAATTTCGGAAAATATGTTAGGAATAGATAATATAGAAAAAGTAAAACCGGGAGGATTAGAACTTAAAGATCGTCTCGTAGCTGTAAACAGAGTAACAAAAGTAACCAAAGGAGGTAGAGCGTTCGGATTCTCGGCAATCGTTGTTGTAGGAGATGAAGCAGGAACTATCGGTTATGGTTTGGGGAAATCTAAAGAAGTAGCTTCCGCTATTGCAAAAGCAGTAGAAGATGCTAAGAAAAATTTAGTAAAAGTTCCTATTATGAACCACACCATTCCTCATCAGACTTCTGCAAGATACGGAGGTGCTGATATCTTCCTGAGACCGGCTTCTCACGGTACGGGTCTTATCGCCGGAGGTGCGGTAAGAGCGGTTTTGGAATCTGCCGGAATCCACGATATTCTTTCAAAATCAAAAGGTTCTTCCAATCCTCACAATGTGGTGAAAGCGACTTTCAAAGCGTTGTTAGACATCAGAAGACCGGAAGAAATCGCAAGATTAAGAGGTGTTTCTTTAAGTAAAGTGTTTAACGGTTAATATCAATTCAAACAATGGCAACAATCAAAGTAAAACAAGTAAGAAGCGCTATTGGGAGAACAAAAACCCAAAAAAGAACGCTTGAAGCATTAGGGCTTAAAAAACTTCACCAAGTAGTAGAACACGAAGCTACTCCGTCCATCTTAGGAATGGTTGCAGCAGTGAGTCATTTAGTAGAAGTTCAGAAATAATTAAAAAATTAAGAGATTGGGGGATTGAGAAATTTTATAATTTCTTAATCTCTGAATTTCTAAATCTTTAAATCAAAATAAAATGAATTTAAATAATATCAAACCTGCAGGTGGTGCAACTCACAATTCCAAAAGAATTGGTAGAGGACAAGGTTCCGGAAAAGGAGGAACTTCCACAAAAGGTCATAAAGGACAGAAGTCAAGAGCCGGATATTCAGAGAAAATCGGTTTTGAAGGTGGACAGATGCCGCTTCAGAGAAGACTTCCGAAATTCGGTTTCAACAACATCAACAGAAAAGAATACAGAGCAATCAATCTGGATACTATCCAAACTTTGATAGATACTAAAAACATCAGTGAAATCACAAAAGATGTATTGGTAGAAAACGGTTTGGCTAAAAAATCTGAAATTGTGAAAATCATGGGAAGAGGAGAACTGAAATCCGGTGTTTCCATCTCTGCAGACAAATTCACTAAATCCGCTGAAGAACTGATTTCTAAAGCTGGAGGAAAAGCAATTACCCTTTAATATTTAGAAATGAAAGGATTTATACAAACACTTAAAAACATTTGGAGTCTTAAAGAACTTAAGGATAAAATTTTATTTACCTTAGGTTTGATTTTAGTGTATAGATTCGCATCATATATTTCCCTGCCTGCTATCAATATGGCAGAAGTAGGAAGTTTATTGGAACAATATAAGAGCCAGGGTGGCAGCAAACAAGGGGCAGGACTTCTCGGTTTGCTTTCATCATTTACAGGAGGTGCATTCAGCCGTGCGTCGATTATGGCACTCGGTATTATGCCGTATATTTCCGCTTCCATCATCGTTCAGCTGATGGGTATGGCGATTCCGTACCTTCAGAAGTTGCAAAAAGACGGAGAAAGCGGAAGAAATACCCTTAATCAGATTACGAGATGGCTGACCATCGTAGTATGTCTGGTGCAGGCTCCTTCCTATCTTACATCCATCACGCAGATGTTCCTGCCGTATGCTCAGTTTAGCAGTGCATACTATATAGAGCCGAATACAATCATGTTCTGGCTGCCGAGTATTGTAATCCTCGTTGCCGGTTCTGTATTTGCAATGTGGCTGGGAGAAAAAATTACCGACAAAGGAATCGGAAACGGTATTTCTATCCTGATTATGGTTGGTATTTTGGCAGACCTTCCTGCGGCATTCATTCAGGAATTCGTTACGCAGACAGGAAAAGGAGGCTTGGGAGGCATCATGGTTCTCGTAGAAGTATTGTTCTGGATGCTGGTAGTACTGTTGGCGATTATTCTTTCCGTAGCGGTGAGAAAAATCCCGATTCAGTACGTAAGTCGTGCACAGGCAAGAGGTGGAGCAAACAGAAACCTCATGCAGGGAGCAAGACAATGGATTCCATTGAAAGTAAATGCAGCCGGAGTAATGCCGATTATCTTTGCACAGGCACTGATGTTCGTACCCGGATTATTGACCAATATTGATGAATCGAATACATTCTTAGCAGGATTCAAAAATGTTTTCAGCTGGCAGTACAATGTGCTGTTTGCGTTGCTGATTATTATATTTTCATTTTTCTATACGGCGATTACGATTCCCGTAAATCAGATGGCAGACGACCTGAAGAGGAACGGAGGATTGATTCCTAAAGTAAGGCCGGGCAAGGAAACCGCTGATTATCTGGATGATATACTGTCAAAAATTACTTTGCCGGGTTCAATATTTTTAGCTATCTTTGCAGTCCTTCCGGCAATAGTGTATGGATCTATCGTTCAGACAGATAGATTCGCCCTGTTTTTCGGAGGAACTTCACTATTGATTATGGTGGGAGTGATTATGGATACCGTTCAGCAGATTAACACTTATCTGTTGAATCACCATTATGACGGGCTGATGCAGTCTAAACTGTCAAGAACAAGCGGAGTATAATATATGGCAAAACAAAAACATATCGAGCAGGATGGCGTGATAGTGGAAGCACTGTCGAACGCTATGTTTCGCGTAGAACTGGAAAATGGGCATGTATTAATTGCTCATATTTCCGGAAAAATGAGAATGCATTACATCAAACTTCTTCCGGGAGATAAGGTGAAACTCGAAATGTCGCCTTACGACCTTACAAAAGGAAGAATAACTTTTAGATATTAGTTTAGAATATTTTAAATATATAAATGCGAAAAGCCGAAAGCCGAAAGCCGAAGGCGGATTGCTAAATACAACATCAAATGAAAGTTAGAGCATCAATTAAAAAAAGAAGTGCTGATTGCAAAATCGTTCGCAGAAAAGGCGTTCTGTTTGTAATCAACAAGAAGAACCCAAAATTTAAACAAAGACAAGGCTAAAATTAAATTATGGCGAGAATTGCAGGTATTGATTTACCAAAAAACAAAAGAGGTGTTATCGGACTCACTTACATCTACGGAATCGGAAGAAGCACAGCTTCTGAAATCCTGAAAGCTGCCGGTATCAGCGAAGACAAGAAAGTCAACGAATGGAATGACGATGAATTGGCTTCCATCAGAAATTACATCACCGAAAACATCAAAGTAGAAGGTGAATTGCGTTCTGAAGTTCAACTGAACATCAAACGTCTGATGGACATAGGATGCCAACGAGGAATACGTCACAGACTGGGATTACCTTTAAGAGGCCAAAGAACGAAAAACAATTCTAGAACCCGAAAAGGAAGAAGAAAAACTGTTGCTAACAAGAAAAAAGCAAGTAAATAATCGTTAGGAATTATGGCAAAACAAACAAAAGCAGTTAAGAAAAGAAAAGTAAAAGTAGAGGCGATTGGTGAAGCACACATCCAGGCGTCTTTCAATAATATTATCATTTCTTTGACCAATAAAAACGGAGAAGTTATATCATGGGCTTCTGCCGGGAAAATGGGATTCAGAGGTTCTAAAAAGAATACTCCATTCGCCGCTCAGATGGCTGCCGAAAACTGCGCCGCAGTAGCACACGAAGCAGGACTGAGAAGAGTGAAAGTTTTTGTGAAAGGTCCTGGAGCAGGTAGAGAATCCGCTATCAGAACCATCCACAATTCAGGGATTGAAGTGAGTGAAATCGTTGATGTAACTCCTATGCCGCACAACGGATGCAGACCTCCAAAAAGAAGAAGAGTATAACACAATTTTAGTTCCATGTTCCAAAGTTTAACGTTCAAAGTTATGAACCTTAAACATTGAACCTGAAACCTTAAACAACAAAGAAATATGGCAAGATATATTGGACCAAAAACTAAGATTGCGAGAAAGTTTGGTGCTGCAATCTTCGGAGACGACAAGAACTTCGAAAAAAGAAAAAACCAACCACCGGGACAACACGGACCGAATAAAAGAAGAGGAGCTAAAAAATCCGAATACGCAATTCAGTTAGCTGAAAAACAAAAAGCTAAATATACGTACGGAATCCTTGAAAGACAATTTGCCAACCTGTACGACAAAGCACAGAGAAGCAAAGGCGTAACAGGGGAAGTACTTCTTCAGCTTTGCGAATCCAGACTGGATAACGTGGTATACAGATTCGGTTTTGCAAAAACCAGAGCCGGAGCAAGACAGCTGGTATCTCACAGACACATCACTGTAAACGGTGAAATCGTGAATATCCCGTCTTATATCCTTAAAGCAGGTGATGTAATTGCGGTTAGAGAAAAATCCAAATCTTTGGAAGTAGTAGCAGATGCGCTTGCTTCAAAAGCAAATTACGAGTGGTTACAGTTCAATGACGAGAAGAAAGAAGGAACCTTCATCAGTGCTCCTGAAAGAATTCAGATTCCTGAAGACATCAAGGAAAACCTTATCGTCGAACTTTACTCTAAATAATTTATTAATAAATTTTTGCTCAACCCCACAAATAACATGGCAATTTTACAATTCATAAAACCCGATAAGGTAATTCTCCTTAACTCTGATGAGTTCAAAGGTCAGTTCGAATTCAGACCTCTGGAACCAGGTTTCGGCCTTACCATCGGTAATGCTTTGAGAAGAGTATTACTTTCTTCTCTCGAAGGATATGCTATTACGTCTATCAAAATTGAAGGTGTAGAGCACGAGTTTTCAACGATTCCCGGAGTAATCGAGGATGTTACGGAAATTATTCTGAACCTTAAGCAGTTAAGACTGAAAGCGAAAGCTGAAAACCAAGCTGCAGAACAGGTAACAGCGAAGATTTCCAAACAAACCGCCGTTACAGCAGGAGATTTAGGAAAATCCATAAGCGGATTTGAAGTCCTGAACCCGGATTTGGTAATCTGCAACATGAACAAAGATGTAACTTTCGAGATTACATTGAATATTGATAAAGGCAGAGGATACGTTCCGTCTGAACAGAATAAATCAAACAATGCTCCGGTAGGAACTATTGCGATTGATTCCATCTTCACGCCAATCAAAAAAGTTCAGTATGCAGTTGAAAATTATCGTGTAGAGCAAAAAACAGACTACGAAAAATTAGTTCTGGATATTGAAACTGACGGTTCTATCAACCCTCAGAATGCACTTACGGAAGCCTCTAAAATTCTGATTTACCACTTTATGCTGTTCTCTGATGAGAGAATCACGCTGGAGACAGAAGCAGTAAAAGCCTCCATTCAGTACGATGAAGAAACTCTTCACACAAGACAGCTTCTGAAATCAAAATTGGCAGACATGGATCTTTCCGTAAGAGCCCTGAACTGTCTGAAAGCCGCAGAAGTGGAAACTTTGGGAGAGTTGGTTTCTTACAGCAAATCTGACCTAATGAAGTTCAGAAACTTCGGTAAGAAATCCCTTACAGAACTGGAAGAATTAGTGCACGCTAAAGGTCTGAACTTCGGTTTCGACGTTGCAAAATATAAACTTGACGCTGATAAATAATTAACAATGAGACACGGTAAAAAATTCAATCACTTAGGAAGAACGGCTTCACACAGAAGCGCATTGCTTTCTAATATGGCTTGTTCTCTTATCGAGCATAAAAGAATCAACACTACAGTTGCCAAAGCTAAGGCTTTAAGAGTGTATGTTGAACCTATTTTAACTAAAGCAAAAGAAGATACTACTCATAACAGAAGAACTGTTTTTTCTTACCTGCAGAGCAAAGAGGCTGTAACTGAACTTTTCAGAACAGTAGCTCCTAAAATTGCAGAAAGAAACGGAGGGTACACCAGAATCATCAAAACAGGTTTCAGACCTGGTGATGCTGCGGATACAGCTCTGATTGAGCTTGTAGACTTCAATGAGCTTTACAACCCTAATGCTGAAGAGAAAAAAGCTACAAGAAGAAGCAGAAGAACTTCTGCCAAAAAAGCTGAACCGGTTGCAGAACTTAAAGCTGAACCAAAAGCAGAAGCTGTTGCTGAAGAACCAAAAGCAGAAGTTGCTGAAGAACCAAAAGCAGAAGCAACTGAAGAAAAAACAGAGGAATAATCCACTATTTTTTCAAAATAAATTAAATATAAAATCCGTCTCGCTTTTTGTGAGACGGTTTTTTGTTTTGAACTAAAAATTACTTCACTTTCACCAAATCAATCTGTATATTATCCTGCAAAATAATCAGTGAATCCCCTTTTACGATTGCCTGAACGCCATTTCTCTCGTATTTTGCACCATCGGAAGTCAGCTCTTTCCTGTCAAGCTGGAATTTCTGATTATTTGCCTTTATCGTAATCGTGTTTTCCTTTTTGGTATTGGTAAACGTTGCATTCGCACGGTTTTTATTACTCGCAATGTACGAATAAGTGATTTCTTCAGTCTGATTGTTTAAATCATTTCCGCCGTAATAAATTACTTCGGTAGCCGGAGCTTTCTGTTCCGTAGAAACTGTTTCTTTTTTTCCGCATCCGTACACGGTGAATAAACCTGCGGCTGCGAAGATGATAAGTCTTTTCATAAAAAATATTTTGATGTATGGAAATTACTAAAAATACACCGATATTTCCCTGAAATTTCATTAAAAAAATCTATAATTCATCTGTCTTATTTTTAGTCTCATCTATAGATTTGACGAATATCTGATTTGGCTGACAGATGATATTTATTCCGATAAGCAAATTTAAGGTCTCAAACTGAGATTACTTCCTTGATTTTGATTAACTTTGTACAGCAAAAAATTAAAAAATTATGAGTTACATTTCTTACATTGAGGCAAGACAAATTTTGGATTCCAGAGGAAATCCCACAGTAGAGGTAGATGTTTTCACAGAAAGCGGTGCGATGGGTCGTGCGGCTGTACCATCCGGAGCTTCAACGGGTGAGCATGAGGCGGTAGAACTTCGCGACGGCGGTTCCGAATTTATGGGCAAAGGAGTATTGAAGGCCGTAGAAAATGTAAGAGAAATCATCGCTCCCGAAATCGTAGGACTTCCTGTTTTCGACCAAAATTTTATCGACCAGATTATGATTGACCTGGATGGGACAAATAATAAAGGAAATTTAGGCGCAAATGCCATTTTAGGAGTTTCTCTGGCTGCGGCAAAAGCGGCTGCAACCGAATTGAGAATGCCGCTTTACAAATATGTAGGCGGTGTTAATGCCAACACGCTTCCTGTTCCGATGATGAACGTGATTAACGGCGGTTCGCATTCCGATGCGCCGATTGCGTTTCAGGAATTTATGATTATGCCCGTAAAAGCCGATTCTTTTTCCCATGCTTTGAGAAAAGGAACCGAAATTTTCCACAACCTGAAATCCATCCTTCATTCCAGAGGTTTATCCACTGCGGTTGGCGACGAAGGCGGTTTTGCTCCGACTTTCAAAGGAACGGAAGATGCTTTGGACACTTTGCTGCAAGCGATTGAAAAAGCAGGTTACAAGCCGGGTGATGATGTGATGATTGCCTTGGATTGCGCTTCTTCCGAATTTTATAAAGACGGAATTTATGATTACAGAAAATTCCAGACACAGGATTCCGCACAGTTCAGCAGCAGCGAGCAGGCGTCTTACCTTGCAGAGCTGGTAGCGAAATATCCGATTATTTCCATTGAAGACGGAATGCAGGAAAACGACTGGGAAGGCTGGAAACTCCTTACCGAAAAAATCGGGGATAAAGTACAACTCGTTGGTGATGATTTGTTCGTAACCAATGTGGAAAGACTTTCCAAAGGAATTAATGAAAATATTGCCAATTCAATTTTGGTAAAAGTAAACCAGATTGGTTCGCTTTCCGAAACCTTGGATGCCGTACAGTTAGCACAAACCAACAGATACACTTCCGTAATGTCTCACAGGTCAGGTGAAACGGAAGATGCTACGATTGCAGACCTTGCTGTAGCCTGCAACTGCGGACAGATTAAAACAGGTTCCGCTTCCCGTTCAGACAGAATGGCGAAATACAATCAGTTATTGAGAATCGAAGAAGCTCTTGGTGAAACTGCCGTTTTCCCGGGACTTGATGCTTTCAGAATCAAAAGATAAACTGAAAACATATTTAATATGCGGAGCATTTGAATTTTAATTCAGATGCTCTTTTATTTTGTATTGATAATCAATCATTTAAAATGAATTTCAATCTATTCTGAAAAACTCAAAATTCACAAATATTTGCAATAGATTATATTAATAGCAATTTAATGAAAATACCATTTGTTTTTAAACATGAATTTCCTATATTTATCAATTAAAATTCAAACAAATGTCAGATAATAAAGTTGTATTGAACTATGACGGGAATTCTTATGAATATCCAATCGTAGAAAGCACGCTGGGAGACCGCGGAATTGATATTTCAAAGCTGAGAGACCAAACCGGGCTTATCACCATGGATTTGGGTTACAAAAACACCGGAGCCACGCTCAGTGAAATTACTTATTTGGATGGAGACAAAGGAGAATTATTCTACCGCGGATATCCTATCGAGCAGATTGCAGAAAAATCCAATTTTACGGAAGTAATGTATTTACTGCTTCACGGCGAACTGCCGGATAAGGCGCAGTATGCACAGTTCGAAAATAATATTAAAAGCTACAACCTCGTAGGAGAAGAGGTGAAGAAAATTCTGGATGTATTCCCGCGTTCTGCCCATCCGATGGGAGTTCTCTCTACATTGACTTCTGCGCTTACCGCCTTTAATCCGAAAGCGGTAAACATTAAAAACAAAGAAGACCTCGACCATGCGGCGGAACTGCTGATTGCCAAATTTTCGCATCTTTGCGCATGGACATACAGAAAACTTAAAGGATATTCCTTAAATCACGGAAATAACAGGCTGAACTACGTGGAAAATTTCTACCACATGACATTCAAAATGCAGAATGACCCGGATTTTGAAGTTGACCCCGTAATTGTTGATGCTCTTGATAAACTCTTGATTCTGCACGCAGACCACGAACAAAACTGTTCTACATCTACTGTGAGAATGGTCGGCTCTGCACACACCGGACTTTTTGCCTCAATTTCCGCAGGCGTTTCCGCACTTTGGGGGCCGCTTCACGGTGGGGCAAACCAGGCAGTTGTTGAAATGCTTGAAATGATAGAAAAAGACGGCGGTGATGTAGCAAAATATGTAGCAAAAGCAAAAGATAAAGAAGATAATTTCCGACTGATGGGATTCGGGCACAGAGTATATAAAAACTTCGACCCGAGAGCGAAAATCATTAAAAAAGCGGCGGACGACATTTTTAATAAACTCGGCATTGATGACAAAGCTCTTGATATTGCCATGCAGTTAGAAAGAGTAGCGCTTGAAGATGAATATTTCGTGGAAAGAAAACTCTATCCGAACGTGGATTTCTACTCAGGAATCATATACAGAGCATTAGGCATTCCGACAGAAATGTTTACGGTAATGTTTGCATTGGGAAGACTTCCGGGATGGATTTCACAATGGAAAGAAATGAGACTTCACGGAGACCCAATCGGAAGACCGAGACAAGTCTATCAGGGCGCTCAGAAACGAGATTACGTCTCCATCGAAAACAGATAATAACAGCAAAACCTCTCAATTTGGGAGGTTTTTTTTGTGTGTGATGAAGCTGCGAAGCAGCGAAATATTGGCTCTTTCAAACCTTGACCTTTTAACACAAGAATTTGTATCGCTCATCTGAAATAAAATTTCCCATAAAAATTTTCCCTCCTTAAACCGATTGTTTATATTTGCTTTAGAGCCTGCTTAAATTTTTATAGCTGTTTTGAAATGGATTTTTTGCTTCAAGTTTGCAGATTTAGCGGGCTAAATCAAAAGCAGGAAGTGAAAAATGCGCTCAAAAGAGCATCAAAATTTAGCAAAGATGATTCCTAAAAACCTATATCTTTTTTTGGTAAAATCATCACAGGCTCTTAATCCCTTTTTTATATGAAACTGAATATTAAAAACGAAACAGGAACACTAAAATCGGTAGTTCTCGGACTACCGAAATCCATGGGAGACGTGCCGGGAATTGAAGAAAGCTATGATGCGAAATCGTATCACACCATTCAGAACGGCGTTTATCCGAAAGAAGAAAATATTATATCGGAAATGGAAGCGTTTGAAGTCGTTTTGAAAAAATACGGAGTGGAAGTGTACAGACCGGCTCTGATTAAAGATTACAATCAGGTTTTTGCCCGTGATGTCGCTTTTGTGATTGATGATAAAATGATTATTTCTAACATCATCGAAGACCGTTACGACGAGCAGGATGCTTACCGGAAAATGTTTGCGAGAGTAGGGTGGAAGCACATCATTAATCTTCCCGAAACTGCTCATGTGGAAGGCGGAGATGTCATTGTCTGGAATGATTTTGTATTCGTGGGAACGTGCTACAATCCCGATTACAGAAGTTTCAAAACCGCAAGAACCAATGAATATGCCATTGAAATCCTGAAAGAATATTTCCCTAAAAAACGCTTCATCGATTTGGACTTGCATAAAAACGATAAAGATCCGTATAAGGGAATTTTGCATCTGGACTGCACCTTTAATCCGGTGGGAAAGGATAAATGTATCATTTATAAAAACGGTTTTGTGGAAGAAAGCGATTATCAGCTCATTCTCGATATTTTCGGGGAAGAAAACTGTTTCCATGTTACAGACAGGGAAATGTTTGAAATGTTTCCGAATATCTTTTCCATTTCTCCGGATGTAGTGGTATCAGATTCTTCATTCACGAGATTAAACCGTTTTTTGGAAGACGAATGGAATATAAAAGTGGAAGAAATTCCGTATCGGGAAATATCCAAAATGGGCGGATTGCTGAGATGTTCAACCATGCCTTTGGTGAGGGAATAAAAATGACACAACTCTCCGTGTTTCATGTATTTTGTGCAGTGATGTTTTTTCTGATTAAGCAAACAGCCGGGTAATTCTTGCAAATAAAAATTGGATAGAAAATCCGTTAGATAAGACGGGTAAAGCAGCCTTGCACTTATCACAATACTTCCCGACATTTTCGTACTTTTGCATGCCAAACCTCTGAAAGCTGATTGCGAACGCCAATATGAAAGCACTAAAAACATTAAATCCCTATTTCTGGAAACACCGCACTCTGCTGTTTTGGGGATTTCTCTTTATTATTCTGAGTAATTTCTTTAATATTTTCAAAGTTCAGTTTATAGGAAAATCCGTAGACCAGCTCGAGAACTTCGGAAAATTAGGATTCAATCAAGAGATACTTATTTATGTGGCGATTATTGTCGGCTCATCACTGCTTACCGGGCTTTTTACCTTTATGATGAGGCAGACCATTATTGTCGCTTCCCGAAGAATCGAATACGAACTCAAAAATAACATTTTCCGCCACTACGAAGACATGTCGCTCACCCAGTACAAAAAATCCACCATCGGGGATTTGATGAACCGTTTGAGCGAAGATGTGGTTGCCGTAAGAATGTATTTAGGCCCCGGAGTGATGTATGTTGCAAATCTTTTGGTACTGCTCATTATCACCGGAATATACATGTGGAATACCGATAGAAGTATGACCTTGTGGACACTGATTCCGCTTCCGGTTTTGTCTTACGCTATTTATAAAGTAAGTTCGATTATCAACCGAAAATCCAAAACGATGCAGAAAAGCCAGTCTGCGATTTCTACTTTTGTGCAAGACAGTTTTTCGGGAATCAGAGTGATTAAATTTTTTGCAAAAGAAAAATACATCGAAAAAAATTACGGCGCAAAAGTTTCCGATTATCAGGAAAAAGCCCTTGATTTAGCCAAAACCGAAGCCTATTTTTTCACCATTATTATTTTCGTAATCGGAATGCTGAATGTAGTGATTCTGTACATCGGCGGAGAAAAATATATTGCCAATGAACTTTCCGTCGGGAAAATCGCAGATTTCTTTCTGTATGTAAATACGCTGATATTTCCGTTTTCTATGGTAGGTTGGGTTACCTCTGTAAATCAGCGGGCGGAGGCTTCCATGGCGAGGATTAATGAATTTTTAGACCAATCGTCCGAAATTGAAAATACCAATAATGAAATATATCCGATAAAAGGCGATATCGAATTCCGCAATGTTTCTTACATATATCCCAATACCGGAATCAAAGCGCTTGACAATCTTAGTTTCAAAATCAATTCAGGCGAAAGCCTTGCCGTTATGGGAAAAACCGGAAGCGGAAAATCCACCATTGCATTGCTTCTTTGCAGGATGATTGACCCTACCGAAGGCGAAATCCTGATTGACGGGAAAAATCTTAAAGAGCACAACCTCGACCTTTACAGAAAAAAAATCGGCTATATTCCTCAGGAAAGTTATCTTTTTTCGGACACGATTGAGAACAATATAGGTTTTGCCGTTGATAATCCGTTTCACGAAAAAGTAGTGAAATTTGCCAAAATAGCAGATATTGACAAGAATATTGTGGAATTTAAGGAGCAATACAAAACGATGGTCGGGGAACGCGGAGTCATGCTTTCGGGAGGACAGAAACAGCGCATCTGCATTGCCCGCGCTCTTATCAAAGAGCCTGAAATTGTGATATTTGACGATTCGCTTTCCGCACTGGATACCGAAACAGAAGAGAACATTCTCCGCAATATCGACACCGAACTCATAAACTGCACGTCTATCATCATCACCCACCGCGAGAGCAGTATCAAACGTGCGGATAAAATACTCAATCTCAGCGATTTGGAAAAATAAGAAAATACAGTTTTGCTTTTAAGAGCTGCTCAGAAATACATATTTTGAAAAAAAATATTTGGCAGTTAAAAGATTTCTGTTATATTTGTTAATAAGATTTCTAAAAAACATCGTACAATGAGTGATTATAAGGAACGCCACGAGAATGAAATTTTCACGAAGGTGCTAAAAGCAGGAAGAAGAACGTATTTCTTTGATGTGCGTGAGACGAAAGCGGGAGATTATTACCTTACCATTACCGAAAGCAAAAAGAATTTTGGTGAAAATGGAGAGGCCTCTTTCGAGAAACACAAAATTTATCTTTATAAGGAAGATTTCAAAAGTTTTCAGGAAATGCTCAAAGAGTCGGCAGACTTTATTTTGAATGAAAAAGGTGAAGATGTGATTTCTGAAAAGCATGACAAAGACTTCAAAAGCAGGTCTTATACCATAGAAAGCGACGAAGAAGTATAGAAAAATCCGCAAAACATGCGGATTTTTGTTTATTGAGTAATAATATCTTTATTCTTCGTTTTTTTTCTTTCAATCAATAATATTCAGCAGCTTGCTGCCGGTTATATATTCCTTTGCTTTTAATGGCAGTGCTCCTGAACGGGATTTTCTTCCGTTTGAATGTGCATGGATGAAGCAGGCGGAGAAAGATACGGGATACCAAGCTCCAGACCGCGCAGAATGAAAAGTCCGCCGAGAATCATCATCACGATTGGAATTACTTTCAGTACTTTTGCCCTGAAAGCCTGCGAAATCAGGTTTCCGGCAAGAGCAACCGCAAACATGAACGGCAGTGTTCCCAATCCGAAAATCGCCATAAACAGTGAACCCTGCCAGATTCCTCCGGATGCAAGGGAAGCGGTGAGCGCCATGTAGACCATTCCGCAAGGCAGAAAACCATTGAGAATCCCTGTGGTGAAACGGGATTTGTAATCGGATTTTTGAAGCAGTTTTCCGAGATTACGTTTTACTTTAAATAAAAATATGGAGAGAAACGGAACTTTCGATGCGAAATCTGTTCCGCCAAAGGAAAAAACAGCCATCACAATAAGGAGTATTCCGGCAATAATGGTAAGATAATTCTGAAACCCGCTGATCTCAAAGCCTTCCCCGATGATGCCGAGAAGCGCGCCTAAAAAAGCATAAGTAAAAACCCTCCCGAACTGATACGTAAGATTTTGAAAATAATAATTGGCAGCCTGTTTTTTGGTCAAACCAAGAGAAAGAGCGATAGGGCCGCACATGCCGATACAATGGAATCCGGATGCGAATCCCAGTCCCAAAGCGGATATGATGAGCGTTATTTCCATTCTATATCATAATCAATCTGATAAGTTTGCTTGTCTTTCGTCCAATTCAGTTTGAGGATGTAGCCTCCTTTTGTCAAAACATTTGCAGGAATAAGCGTGGAATTTCCCTGTAATTCAAATTCCTTTTTAATGTCGAGGTTCTGGTCATCCGAGCGGTAAAGGTAAAATCTGAATTTTGAATTCCCGTTATTGATGTCCTGCGGAAAAGTGATAAGAATCCCATCCGGATTGATTTTCACAGCCGGTTTTTCAGTGAGCGATACCGCCAGTTTTTTGGCATCAATCACATCCTGATAGCGGAGTTCTTCTTCATAATAATTAGTGGTAATCAGTTCAGAGTTTTTCTGTCCGTTCGGGAACAAGAAAATCATTCCCAGAATAAACAGGATAAATGCTCCCAAAGCGATGACAACGCCGTGTCCCCAATTTAATTTCATAGTTAAAACTGCATTTTAAATGGCCCTTCAAAATAGGTTTCGTAGGAGTCAATCATTTTTCCGGTTTTGTCGAACACTCCGATTTTGATATTCTGTTTGGAGAGCTTAATCTGGCTTTCCGGGAAAGTGATATTGATGGTTCCTTTTGTTATTTTGTCCCGTTTTACTTTTATATAGTCTTTGTTGTTGTAAATGATTTCTCCGTTGTCTGGCTCGAGTATTTTGAATGTTACAAAAATATCTTCATTCGATTTGTTGAGAAGGGTATAATTGTATGTATTGGTGATTTTGTTTTCTCTTAGGAAAAATGTGCTTCCGGCGGGCTTAATGAATTTGGCTTCCATTGCACCTCTGTTGGCAAGAAGAAATCCGAGAAACCCCAGCAAAAGCGCAAGAAATACAGCGTAGGCTTTCATTCTTGCAGTATATTTGAAAGGAGTTTGGTTTTCAATTTCCGCTTCGGAAGCGTAGCGGATTAGGCCTTTCGGGAGACCTACTTTTTCCATTACTTCATCGCAGGCATCTATGCACACGGTGCAGTTCACACATTCTAATTGTTGTCCGTTTCGGATGTCGATTCCGGTTGGGCATACTACCACGCACTGCCCGCAGTCGATACAGTCGCCTTTTCCTACGGCTTTACGGTCTTCGCCTTTTCTCCATTTGGAGCGGTTTTCTCCTCTTTTGAAATCGTAGAATACGTTGATGGTATGCTGGTCTATCAAAACTCCCTGAAGCCTTCCGTACGGGCAAACCAGTGTACACACCTGCTCTCTGAACCATGCAAATACAAAGTAAAATGCTGCGGTAAAGAATATCATCACCAAAAAATTGGTGGGATTGGCAAGAGGTCCTTCTTTCATTATTTTGAAAACTTCCTGATAACCCACAATGTACATGAACATAAAATGAGTGATGATGATGGAGATAATCACATAAATTGTCCATTTCAAGCCTCTTTTCCAGATTTTTTCGGCGTTCCATTCCTGGCGGTCGAGTTTCATCTGTTTGTTTCGGTCGCCTTCGATGGCATATTCTATTTTTCGGAAAATCATTTCCATGAATATGGTCTGAGGGCATATCCATCCGCAGAAAATTCTTCCGTAAGCCACGGTAAAGAGGATGATGAATATTAAAGAAGCAATCGCTCCCAATGCCAGAATAAAGAAATCCTGAGGGTAAAAAGGCTGTCCGAATATGAAAAAACTCCGGTCGAGAATGTTGAGCAGCAAAAGCGGATTTCCATTTATTTTAATGAAAGGAACGGCAAAGAGCAGTGCAACAAGGATTATTGCCACGATTGTTCTTTTGTTGGTGTATTTCCCTTTCGGTTTCCGGGGATATACCCACTTTCTTTTTCCGGACTGCTCCATGGTGCCAACAGAATCCCTGAAAGTTTCAGGGTCAAGCACTTGCCCCTGTCCGCCTCTGTATTCTCCTTGTTCAGCCATTTTTTTTGAATTGAAATAAGATAAAAAAACATAATCCGCTGTTTCAGTTTCCTTTTAACAGTGAATTATGTTTTCATTAAAATTGATTTATTTTTGTTATTTTTTTTCCCAGTTCGCTTCTGTTCCCTGAGGTGCAGCACCGCCTTGAGCCTGCGTAATAGGAGCTTGCTCCTGATTGATGTGATATACGTAAGCCGCTACATTCTGAATATCGTTTCCGGTAAGAACTCCGTTTTTGCCCCAAGCCTGCATGGCTGTTCCGGTAACGCCGTTTTCCACGATATGGAATACGTTTTTAAACAATGTTTTTTCCGGCTGGTTTTTCCAGAATTTATCGGTAAGGTTCGGGCCGATGCCTCCTTTTCCTCCGTCCATGTGGCAGGATACGCAGTTGGTTTGGAAAACTTCTCTTCCGGCATCTATATTATCTGCGGAATATTCTGCGGTTTCCAAAGTTGCCTGAGGAACGGTTTCCATATATTTTTCAATGGAAGCGAGCTGTGCTTTGTATTCTTCATCATATTCTTTCACGGGATTAGCAAAGTCGGTAAGCCAGTAAGAGGTAAGATAAACAATACAAAATGAAACTCCGAACCAGAATAATCCGAGCCACCATTTCGGAAGTTGGTTGTCCAGTTCCATAATTCCGTCGAAACCATGGTCGATAAGGATGTCTTTTTCCTCTGTTGCGGATTGTTTTTTGAAAGCACTTGCGTAAAGACGTTTAAAATAAGGAATGCTTTTTTCCTCAAGATAAGCGTTTTTTTCTTTTTCGGAAAGTGTTTTGAATTTGGTGTTTTCAATTAAATCGCCGATGGAGCTGTGTATGAAAACCAATATAGCACTGATAAGTACAGTTCCCCAGAAATACTGGCTGGACAGAAATTCCCATCCTTGTACAAACATGTAAAAAATGATAACTAAAAGTGCTAATACGATTAGTATATTTACGAAAACAGGTGTTCTTTGTTTCATGATTTAACGGTTTAATAAATTTTGGTCATCATCATCGTTGCTCAGCGGTGCGTATTCTTCTTCCCTGTAATATTTTTTCGGTCTGCTGAAAACGTACCACACAATTCCCAGAAACAGAAGGATAAAGAGAATCATGGCAATGGTCTGCATCAGACCTACATTTTCTCCATTGGCTACAATATCTTTAAGACTCTGCGGAATCATGGTTCAGATGATGATTTTAGTTATTACTTGCTGTTTGTACTTCTGTTGTTTTGATGTCAGTTCCTAATCTTTGCAAATAAGCGATAAGAGCGGTAATTTCTCTCTTTTCAAGAGGAAGGAAATCAGCACCTTTGCTTGCTTTTTCTTTTTCAAACTGTCCTTTGATGTCGGGTGCTTCTGAAAAGATATCTTTTGCAATTTTCGCTGCCTGGTTGTTTGCCCAAGCATCTGCGGTATCTATTTCGGCTTTAGTGTAAGGAACGTCAAAGGTATTTTTCATCAAAAGAAGTTTATCCGTCATTTTTGAACGGTCTAATTCATTTCTGATTAACCAGGGATAACGCGGCATGATAGATTTTGCAGACGTTTGTCTCGGGTTGTACATGTGCTTGAAGTGCCATGAGCTTGGGTTTTTACCTCCTTCTCTGTGCAAATCCGGGCCTGTTCTCTTGGAGCCCCATAGGAACGGACGGTCATATACGAACTCTCCCGCTTTGGAATACTGTCCGTTTTTACCGTTGAATCGTACTACTTCATCACGGAACGGGCGAACCATCTGCGAGTGGCAGGCGTTACAACCTTCTCTGATGTATAAATCTCTACCCTCAAGCTCCAAAGGGCTATATGGTTTTACAGCCGAAATGGTCGGAACATTATTTTTAACGGTAAGTGTAGGTACGATTTCAAGGAAACCGCCGATTGCCACCGTTCCAAATGCCATAACAGACAGTAATAAAGGCATTCTTTCCAGCCATAGGTGGAATCCTTCTCCTTCTTTACGGGTATTTCCGATATTGGCAAGTGCAGGTGCTTCTGCGGGTACATTTTTCTGGAATGAACCCTGTCTTGCGGTTGCAATTAAATTCACCACCATAAGAATCGCTCCGGAAAGATATAAGATACCTCCGAAGAATCTCATCCAGTAATAAGGAATAATGGCAGTTACGGTATCCAGCCAGTTTTTCCAAAGCAACGTTCCGTCCGGATTGAATTGTTTCCACATCAATCCCTGCGTAAATCCGGCGATGTACAATGGTACTGCATAGAAAATGATACCAAGTGTTCCCAGCCAGAAGTGCCAGTTGGCTAATTTTACAGACCAGATTTTAGTTCTCCACAAAATCGGAACGAGATAATAAACCATCCCGAATGCCATGAAACCATTCCATCCGAGTGCGCCCAAATGCACGTGCCCGATTACCCAGTCGGTAAAATGTCCTACTTTATTTAAAGTTTTAGTAGCCAGAAGCGGTCCTTCAAAGGTCGCCATACCGTAGCATGTTACGGCTACTACAAAGAATTTCAGAATAGGATTTTCTCTTACTTTGTCCCACGCTCCTCTTAAAGTAAGGAGACCGTTCAGCATACCTCCCCAAGACGGAGCAATCAGCATAATCGAGAAACCTGTTCCCAATGCCTGAGCCCACGCAGGAAGCGCAGTATACTGCAAGTGGTGAGGGCCTGCCCATATATATACGAAAATAAGAGACCAGAAGTGAATAATCGATAATTTATAAGAGAATACAGGTCTGTCAGACGCTTTAGGCAGGAAGTAATACATCAGCCCTAATACAGGTGTTGTAAGGAAGAAAGCTACTGCATTGTGCCCGTACCACCATTGCACTAATGCATCTTTTACTCCGGCATAAGCGGAATAGGATTTCCATCCTGTGAAAGAAAGCGGAACCTCAAGGTTGTTGAAAATATGGAGCATTGCAACGGCAATCCATGTCCCGATGAAGAACCAGATAGCAACATACAAATGGCGTACACGTCTTTTTATAATCGTTCCGAACATATTAACACCGAACAATACCCAAGAAATGGTGATCAGAATATCAATCGGCCATTCATGCTCGGCATATTCTTTTGATGTGTTGATTCCCATAAGGAACGTGATAACAACAGCAACAATCATAATCTGCCATGTCCAGAAATGCAACCAGGAAATCGTATCACTGAACATTCTCGCTTTCAGTAATCGCTGTAATGAGTAATAAATACCGGCAAAGATGCTGTTTCCAACAAATGCGAAAATCACGGCACTGGTATGCAACATTCTGATACGTCCGAACCCGAATGCACCTTTGGTGTTAATAAGACCTTCCATGTTTCCGGAGGCAAGACTTTTAATCGTAGTGTCGTCCGTACCGAATAAAAACTCAGGAAGTTCAGGGTAAAATAGCATTAAAGCAGCAGTAAGTCCTAACAGAAAACCTACAATCCCAAATACGACTGTGGCAATCAGGAAAGCACGTACAATGCTGTTGTCATAACTAAACTTTTGTGTCTCCATATAAATTTTTAACTTTTTTCTTGTTTTTCGTTCTCTTCTTCGGAACTTTCTTTAGGTTTTGCCTCATCATCCAGCAGTATTCTCACCGCAGGCGATTCATCATCTTCAAACTGCCCTTTTTTAGCGTTTATAATGAAGATAACCAGAAAGACCACAGCAAGTGAAACACTGCATAATATCATCAGATAGAGTATGTCCATCTCAATAGGCAAAAATACAAAATAATGAGTGCCCAAATTTAGTGAAAAATAATGATTTCTGTCAGTAAATGTTAAAATGCGTTAATTTAAAATCGTTCTAAATAATCACGTATTTTAAAGGGTTTTTCCGAAATATTTTCGTGCCCTGTACCATGTTGCAAATGAGGTAAATGCAACCACGGTAATTGAACTTATCGGCATCAGGATTGCGGCGACTAACGGCGAGAGATTCCCCGAAACCGCAAAAGACAATCCCACGATATTATAAAGGAAGCTGATTCCGAAAGTCATTTTCACAATCGTCATGGAATCCCTGCTCAGGTCGAGATATTTTTTGATTTGAGTGATTTTACCGCCGTTCATAATCACATCCGAAGACGGCGTGAACGTATTGGTATCGTCCGCAATGGCAATTCCTACATTGCTTTGTTTCAAAGCTCCGGCATCATTCAGCCCGTCGCCGAACATTGCGACTTTCCGGCTTCCGTCCTGTAATGCTTTAATGAAATTCAGCTTATCCTCAGGGCTTTGATTAAAACGGATTTCCGAAACATCCGGAGCGAGTTTTTCAAGAGATTCTTTCTCCGAAGCATTGTCTCCGCTGAGAATAGCTGTTTGAAAGCCTTTCAGGTCAGCAAACATTTTTTCCGCACCTTCGCGGTATTCATTTTTAAAGATGAATTTTCCCAGATAATTTCCGTCCACAGCAATATGCACGGCAGTTTCCATATTTTCGCCGATTCCTCCGGTAAAGGAAGCCGAACCTATTTTGTAATGACGGTTTCTCACCTCCGCTTCATATCCTTTTCCTGAAATTTCGGTAAAATGTTCTGCCGGAAAATACTCGTCTTTGATTTCCAAATGTTCGTAAAGATTTTTGGAAAGCGGATGATTGGAGCTTTTCAGAAGCGTTTTGATATTGGCAAGGTCAAAATCGGAAATTTCCGTTCCGGAATAGGAAATCTGCGCTTTTTTATTGTAAGTAATCGTTCCTGTTTTATCAAAAACAAGCGTGTCCACTTTTGAAAGTTTTTCAATCGTGAGCGTATCTTTTACATAAAATTTGTTTCTTCCCAAAATCCTCATGATATGCCCGAACGTAAAAGGCGCAGAAAGTGCCAGCGCACACGGACAGGCAATAATCAAAATCGCGGAAATCACCTGAAACATCTTATCGAAATTCACGGAAGACCAGTAAATCCCCGAAATCAGCGTTATTCCCAAAATAATAAAAGTGAAATATTTGCTGATAGTATTCGTCAGCGTATCGAGTCCGGTTTCAAATTTCTTGAAAGCCTCCTTGTTCCAGAGTTGGGTAAGGTAGCTTTGGTCTACGTTTTTAATCACTTCCAGCTCCAGAACGGAACCAACCTGTTTTCCGCCGGCAAAAATCCTGTCGCCCGGCTGTTTGGAAATCGTTGCGCTTTCACCTGTGATAAAGCTGTTGTCGATATTTCCCTCACCGCTGATAAGAATGGAATCCACGGGAATAATTTCCTGATTTCTCACCATGATTCTGTCGCCGATTTTCAGTTCGGAAAGAAGAATATTCTGTTGAACGCCTCCGGTTTCCACTTTGGTTACGGCAATCGGGTAGAAAGATTTGTAATCGCGGTCGTAGGAAAGTGCACTGTATGTTCTTTTCTGAAAAATTTTCCCTAAAAGCATAAAAAACAGCAATCCGCACAGCGTATCGAAATATCCGGGACCGTAATCCGTCAGCACTTCGTAGATACTTCTTCCATACAAAACAATAATTCCCAAAACAATCGGAACATCAATATTGACGATTTTATTTTTCAGTCCGAACCACGCCGATTTAAAATAATCAGAAGCGGAATAAAAAACCACCGGTGTCGCCAAAAGAAACATCAGAAAACGAAACAGATTTTTATACTGGTCCATCCAGAAATCCTGCGTTCCCAAAATTTCCTGCGCATATTCCGGATAGCTGAAAAACATCCCGTTTCCGAATGCAAATCCTGCAACGGCAAGTTTAATAATCAGTGATTTATCGAGATGTTCATCCTTTTTATCGGCGGTTTCAAGATTGATAACGGGTTTGTACCCTAAATTGGTCAGGAATTTCGCAAGTTCGCTCAGTTTCAGTTTTTCGTGATTGAAAGAAACCTGAAGAGTTTTTCGTGTAAAATTCACCTGAGAATAATTGATGTCCGGATTCAGCGTGCGAAGACTTTCCAGAAGCCAAATGCACGAAGAACAGTGAATCACCGGAATTTTAAACGTAACCAAACTGATTCCTCCTTCAGAAAAATCGGTGATTCTGTCGAAGATTTCCGGTGTGTCGAGGTAATCGAACTGTGTGGAATTTTCGTCAGGCTTCGTTCCTGCGTTTTTGTTTAATTCATAAAAATTCCCTAAATTATTGATATTCAGTATTTCATATACTGATTTGCATCCATTGCAGCAGAATATTTTTTCGTCAAAAAGAATTTTCTCTTTGTCGGCATTCTGTCCGCAGTGGAAACATTTTTCTGTGGTTTTCGTATTCATTTAGGATTTGCAAAATTATGATAAAAATAATTGGTCTTTATCATCAAATAACCTATTTTTGCTGACAAATGTCATGTTCATGTCTTTAGAAAAACAATTAGCAATCGAAAAAAATCTGCATGGAGCTTTTGATGAGCAGGAATTGGAAAAAAGGCTTTCAAAAGAGGATTTTGATACATTCATGTCTGCAAAAAAAGAAGTGAGTTTTCCGAAAGGCGAAATACTTTTTGATGATGGCGAAAAGCCGAAAGGCGTTTATTTTATTACCAGCGGAACTGCAAAATTGTCAAAATCGGGAGTTTACGGCAAAGACCAGATTTTAAGATTTATTAAGGAAGGAGACATGATTGGGTATCGTTCGCTGCTCTGCGGAGAAGCCTTTCAGGCAAAAGGAGAAGCGATGACCGACCTTGAGGCGGTTTTTATTCCGGCGGATGTTTATATTCATCTTCTTCAGGTGGATTCCGTTTTGTCTTATGCGATGCTTCAGAAATTTGCATTTGAGTTGGGAGAATCGTCCAATACCATTACATTCTTAGCGCAAAAAACGGTGCGCGAGCGTCTTGCGGAAATTTTGCTTCTGCTTGAACAGAAATTAGGAACAGACCCGGAAGGGTTTATCAAAATAACATTAACGAGGGAAGAAATCGCCAATCTTATCGGAACAGCAACGGAAAGTGCCATCCGATTGATTTCCGAATTCAAAGCCGACCATTTGATTGAAGTGGAAGGAAGGAATTTCAAAATCCTTAACCATGAAAAACTCATTAAATTAGGACACGTTACATTATAAAGAGCCAAGGAAAAAGGAAATCGAAGATTATCTCCTTTTAGTCGATGAATGCTATTTCGACGAAGTCAAAAAGAGCCAAGTGTTACGAGATTCGGGATACGAGGTTAACCACCTCGTCAAAATCTTCAGAAAGAAAATTTTGACGGGGTGGTTAACCTGAAACCTTGAACATTAAACTTTGAACCCATTATGTCTGTACATTCCGAAATCAAAAAAATCACCACCGAGACTTTACGGAAAATGAAATTCGATAAAGAAAAAATCTCGATGATTACGGCATACGATTTTACTACCGCCAAAATGGTGGATGCCGGAGGAATAGATGCTGTTTTAATCGGAGATTCTGCCGCAAATGTGATGGCGGGACACGAAACGACACTTCCGATTACGCTCGACCAGATGATTTATCACACACAATGTGTAGTCCGCGGAATCAGCAGAGCTTTGGTGGTGGCGGATTTACCGTTCGGAACGTATCAAAGCAACCCCGAAAAAGCATTGGATTCCGCTGTTCGGATGATGAAAGAGGGCGGCGCTCACTCCATAAAAATCGAAGGCGGAAAAGAAATCGAAGATTCTATCCGTAAAATCGTCAATGCCGGGATTCCGGTGATGGGACATTTGGGATTGACGCCTCAGAGCATTTATCAGTTCGGAACGTATAAAATAAGAGCAAAAGAAGAAAAAGAAGCCGAAAAGCTCATCAGTGATGCAAAACTTTTGGAAGAATTAGGATGTTTTGCTTTGGTTTTAGAGAAAATCCCTGCCACGCTGGCGAAGAAAGTTACGGAAAGCATTTCCATACCGACCATCGGAATCGGTGCGGGAGCGGATTGCGACGGACAGGTTCTCGTATATCACGATATGGTAGGCATGAACAAGGGGTTTTCTCCTAAATTTTTAAGAAGATATTTAGATTTATTTACCGAAATTACCGGAGCAGTCGCACAATATGTGCAGGACGTGAAGTCTTCGGATTTCCCTAATGAAAATGAAAGTTATTAATTTTTTTCTGCCGTTTCTTATTTTCTTTTTTTGTTCGAACTCGCTGAACGGACAAAAGAGGAAAGTCATTTTCTATCCCGGATTTGAACAATATCAAACTTATATACTTACTATTAAGGAAAAAAGAAACTGCATAAGCAAAAAAGGGAAAATACTTCATGGTACAAATAATTTTAAAATTATTGAACTGAATCTTTTGAGTGAAAATACTGTAAGTAAGATGTTTTCATGGAAAATAAAGGAAAGTACACATTCTCACGAGGAAAAAAAATGTTGTAATGAAGAGATTGATTTATTAAAAGATACGGAAATCATTTTCAAAACAGATGAAAAAGGAAGATATCAGGAAATACAGAATATATATGCTGTAAAGCAGAAAATTCGGGAAAATCTTACAGAAGAAAAAATAAAAAAAGCGGTAAAAGAATCCAAAAACCGAGAACATACTGCAATACATTATAAGTGGATAAAACAAGACCCATCAAATATAATCCGCTCCGCAGAATTTGATATTCGCAGATATTTCAATTATTACGGAGTTTTTTTTGATGAAGGAACAATTTCGTCAAAGAATATAAGGAGTGATTTCCCGCATGACAAATATGAGCTTCCTTTTGATATAAAAATCAGCCTTTCACAGACAGAAAATATTTATAATCTTAGCATTGCCAATACTCTGGATAAACTGGCAATGACCGAAGAGAGTTGGAATAATGTACACCAACCGACATCGGAAATGGATGGATTTAAGAAAAAGTACAATATGGAAGTTTTGGAAAACTATATGTATTTGGCTGATGACGGATATTTCAGTAAGGTGGATATTAAATCTGATGAATATGCTTTTCAACATCCAAACGGTATTCATAATTACACCTTTTCAGTAAAAGTAGAAAAAAATGAAAAGTAACCATACTTTACAGTTAATCGCTTCAGTTATTGCCTTAGTTTGTCTTGTGGCAGGCTGGATTAATATTTTCCCGCCAGAAATCAGCGGATTTTTATACAAAAGAGTATTTTATGCGGCAATAGGAATAAGTTTGATTCTTCAAACTCCGCAACTTACCAACCGTAATTTTATCTATCCGATGTATCTTGCTGCCGGATTGTGTATTATCGGAGCATTTCTGCCGTTTGATTCGAGATTTTCCGTAATTAAAAGTATCGGGCTTTTTGCCGGAGTGATTATTTCTATTTTCAACAGACAGCGGGTTCAGCGCAATCAGTAATGACGGAACAAAAATTTTCTTCTTCTCAAATCGTTTACGAAGACAACCACCTCCTTGTCATCAACAAAAAAGCCGGACAGCTTGTTCAGGGTGATAAAACGGGAGATTCTTCCCTGCTGGAGCTCATCAAGGATTTTATCAAAAAAAGAGACGAAAAACCCGGAAATGTTTTCCTCGGTTTGGTTCACCGCATTGACCGCCCGACTTCCGGATTAGTCATTTACGCTAAAACCTCAAAAGCACTTTCCCGACTGACACAGATGGTGAAAAACCGCGAAATCAAAAAAACATATTGGGCAGTTGTGGGCAAGGAAATGATTCCGCAGTCCCAAAGACTGATTCATTATTTAAAGAAAAACGAGAAAAACAACAAAGCCATTGTTTTCCCGAAACCGACAGAAGGCGCAAAAGAAGCGGTTTTGACCTATCATCTCATTAAAACTTTAGACAATTATCTCCTTTTAGAAATCGATCTGGAAACCGGAAGACATCATCAAATCCGAGCACAGTTATCCAAAACAGGAATTCCGATAAAAGGCGATTTGAAATACGGTTCAGCTCGCTCCAATCCGGACGGCGGTATTTCACTTCATGCCAGGAAACTGGAATTCATTCATCCCGTAACGAAAGAGGAAGTGGAGATTACAGCTCCTGTTCCGAAAAATGATGCGGTTTGGAAAGCGTGTGAAGATTAGTTTTAGAGTATGTTTATTTTCATAATTTAGCTGTATGAAACATTATTTCTCCATTTTATTTTTCATTTTAACCGCAGGCTCTTTTCAGTCGCAGATGACAGTGCATCCGATGATTCATGCGGGATATGTGTATCAAAATCAGAGTTTCGGGGAAGTGGGCGGAAGACTGCTTTTTCTTTCTAATGACGATATGTTGTACAGAATCGGAGCATCCGCAGTAATCGGTTCTGCAAACAGTGATTTTGCAATAATGCCGAAAATTCAGGGAGATATTCTTCTGAATTTTGAACGAAATGTAGACATCAATCACTCCTATTATTTCCTTGCCGGAGCGGAAGCAACAACACATTATGCCGCACCGAAAATCGGGATTTCGCTTTTCGGGATTGTGGATGTTTCAGGAGGCTATGCTTTTTCCTTGAATAAGAAAGGAATTAACGGAAAAGAACTGAAAGGACTGAATTTTAATTTTACGCTTAATATCCCATTGGTAGCCGTTCAGAAAGGTCCTTGACAAAAAATTAAAGGATTTTTTTTGAAAAAATTAACGAAGTATTAACTTTTTTAGTATTTTTACCAATTCAAAATAAACAGCTATCGAATAAACTTTACTTTTTTATTATACAGAACGCAGAATACGGAGAAAAAACTCCGGTACAATGCCATTGTGAAAAAATATAAGTTTATGAAAACCTACACGGATAGTCAGCTGATTACCCAATACAAAAACGGAAGTGAAAAAGCCCTTTCTGCCCTTATAGAACGGCATCAGAAAGATTTGTTCACCTATATCTACTATAAGATACTGGATGAAGATTTGGCAAACGATATTTTTCAGGAAACCTTTATGAAAATTATCGTAACTTTCAAAGAAAACCGGTATAACGAGGAGGGGAAATTCATCATTTGGGCAAAAAGAATTGCGCACAACCTCATCATTGACCATTTCAGGCTCAAAACCAAGCACAACAAAGTTTCCGAAACATCCTTTGACAACGAAGAATATTCCATTTTCGATTTGATTTCGGAAAAAGAGGAAAATATTGAGGAACGGCTTGTTTCACAACAGATTCATTCCGACCTTATGAAGATGCTGGAGTTTCTTCCGGACAATCAGCAGGAAGTGATTAAACTGAGGTTTTTTGACGGGCTGAGCTTCAAAGAAATCGCAGAACAAACGGAAACCAGCATCAATACCACATTAGGGCGAGTTCGGTACGCACTCATCAATCTCAGAAAAATTATGGAAGAGAACCGTATTATTTTGACAAGGTAATACAATATTTTTTTCAGGCTCTCGTTTAAACAGAAAAACAAACCCGCCTATGAAAAATAACAACACTCTTTCCGTGAAAATTTTGAAACCAAAAAAACAAACGGTAGATTTTCTGCTGAAATTTTCCAAAAGTATCGCAGTGATTGGGAATGAACAAAAAAAATATGTGATTTCCAAAAACTGAAAAGTAATTATTTGATTAAATTTGTGCCTTATGAAAAACATAAGGCACATTTTTTTTGACCTTGACAATACGCTCTGGGACCACCGCAAAAACGCATATCTCACCCTGAAAGAAATTTTTGAACGAGAACAGGTACAAAAAAATCATCAGCTTGATTTTGAGGATTTTCATAGGGAATATTTTACCATTAATGAAAACCTTTGGGCAAAAATCCGAGACGGGGAAATCGACAAGGAATATCTGCGGAAACACCGTTTTTACGATTCTTTTCTGTTTTTCGGGATTGATGATGAAGAACTTGCCCGGCGTTTTGAAAATAATTTCCTGGACGAAATCCTGAAATACAACGAACTCGTTCCCGATGCATTTGAAATTCTGGAATATCTTTCCGAAAAAAAGTATGTTCTGCATATTCTTTCCAACGGTTTTGAAGAAGTAACCTACAGAAAAACAGAACTTTCCGGAATTAAAAATTTTTTCCGAACGATTACGAGCGCAGACGAAATCAATATCCGCAAGCCTCAACCCGAAATCTACGAATACGGACTAAAAAAAGCCTCAGCCTCAAAAGAAGAATCCGTCATGATTGGCGACGACTGGACTGCCGATGTGGAAGGCGCAAAATCTTTCGGAATTGAAGCGGTTTTCTTTGATGTTTTTGATGATAATTTCTCGCACGAAAACATAAAATCCATTAAAAAACTTTCGGAGCTGAAAGCGATTTTATGATTAAATTTTTGATACATTATTTTTTGATAAAAAGGCTGAAAAAAGTATGAAAAAGAGAGTTTTTACGATAGGGCTCAATGAATAGATAATTGTAAATAAATTACTAATTTTGCACGGTTAAAAAATCACTCATTACTTATCACTCATCAATCATAATTTAAAGATGACTAACAAAGACTTACTGAAAATCGCAGGAGATTACGGAACTCCCGTGTATGTGTACGATGTGGAAAGCATCAAAGAGCAATATGAAAAACTCACGTCCTCTTTTTCTAAGAAAACGAAGTTTTTCTATGCGGCGAAGGCTTTAACCAACATTAATATATTGAAGTATGTCAATAAGTTAGGAGCGAATCTGGATTGCGTTTCCATTAATGAAGTGAAACTCGGTTTGAAAGCGGGATTTCCCTCCGACAGAATTCTTTTCACGCCGAACTGCGTGGATTTAGCGGAAATCGAACTGGCAATGGAACTGAAAGTTCACATCAATATTGATAATATCTCGATTTTAGAACAATTCGGGAATAAATACGGCGGTTCTTATCCGATTTTTGTGAGAATTAATCCGCATATTTTTGCGGGAGGAAATTATAAAATTTCGACAGGTCATATCGATTCCAAATTCGGGATTTCCATTCATCAACTGCGTCATATTGAGCGTATTGCGAAAACTACGGGAGTGAATGTGGAAGGTCTGCACATGCACACCGGAAGCGAAATCAAAGACCCTGATGTTTTCCTGCAAGGTCTGGAAATTATGTTTGAACTCGCCGAACATTTCCCGAATCTGAAATATCTGGATATGGGAAGCGGTTTCAAAGTTCCGTATCAGGACGGCGAAATGGAAACCGACGTTCATTCTCTCGGAAAAAAAGTGGAAAAAGCACTGGCAGATTATACCAAAGAAAGCGGAAGAAAATTTGAATTGTGGTTCGAGCCGGGAAAATTTCTCGTGAGCAAAAGCGGACATTTTTTGGTAAAAGCAAATGTGATTAAACAAACGACGGCAACCGTTTTTGTAGGCGTAAATTCAGGATTCAATCATCTGATTCGTCCGATGTTCTACGATTCGTATCACATTATTGAAAATCTTTCCAATCCGAAAGGAGCAGAGAGAATTTACACCGTAGTCGGCAACATCTGCGAAACCGATACTTTCGCGTGGGACAGAAAAATCAACGAAGTGCGGGAAGGTGATATTTTAGTGTTCAGAAATGCCGGAGCGTATGGTTTTGAGATGAGTTCCAACTTCAATTCGAGATTGAAACCTGCGGAAGTGATGTTTATTGACGGAAAAGCACATCTCATCAGAAAACGTGATGAGTTTGAAGATTTATTGAAAAATCAGATTGAGGTGCTGTAATTTTTTTAAAATATTCCGGCTCGGAGAGCCGAACGATGCTTAACCTTGTACGCTTGCCGTGCAAGGAGAAGAAAAAAACAGAAAATGCCGGATTTTCTTTCGGCATTTTCGTACATTTACCATACAAATTTTGTGTGATGAAAACGTTTTATTTACTCGCAGGATTATTCCTTTCCATCAATGTTTATGCACAGTCAATGGATATAGAAGACAGAGATGATTCCTTTATTCTGGAAAACAACAAGAATATCCAAAAAATTGAAATTCAGCAGCCGTTTTACCAGATTCCGGTGAAAGGTTGTAAGGATTTCACTTCCGCAGGTTTTGAAGGAGGAGCAAAAGCATACAGCAACCTCCTCAGAAATAATATGTACACTTTTCTCAATACCAATTATTACACGCTGGACGGAACTTTTTCATTTACACTTACCATTAATGAAAACGGAAAAATTTCCAATATTGAAGGTACTCCGAAAATTCCAAACAGCGAAATCTTTTTTGATGATATGAAATATGTGATTCGAAGAATCAGCCAAAACTGGGCTCCCGCAAAATGCGGCGGAAAAGCAGTTTCATCACAAATGAAGATTAAAATGAATTTTTCATCGGTAACTGCGGATTTGTAATTTGTCCGGTAAATACTGAAAGAAAATTGTAATTCCCGGTTTGCGACTTACAGAGCAGGATACAAAAATTTAATAATTTTCGTAAATGTATTTCAAAATTATTTTGTCTTGCTCCATGAGTGGTATTTTTCTTCTTTCCATGGCTTTTTCGGCAACTTCGTAGGCTTTTTCCAGTTTGAATTTTTCATCGCCTTTCATGCCGCCCCAACTGAAATTGTCTACCAGATTCGGCGGAAAACCGGTTTTGAAAATATTGGCGGCAACTCCGACCACTGTTCCTGTGTTCAACTGTGTATTAATCGCGGTTTTGGAATGGTCGCCCATAATCAGTCCGGCAAACTGCAATCCTGTATCGAGGAATCTTTTGGCTCTGTAATTCCATAATTTTACGGAAGCGTAATTGTTTTTAAGATTGGAAGAATTGGTATCCGCACCGAGATTGCACCATTCGCCGATTACGGAATTTCCTACAAAACCGTCATGTCCTTTATTGGAATATCCGAAAATCACGATATTATTCACTTCTCCGCCCACTTTGGAATGAGGGCCGATTGTTGTTGCGCCGTATATTTTCGCACCGAGATTGAATTTTGAACCTTCACACAAAGCTATCGGACCGCGCAGATTGCAGCCTTCCATTACTTCGGCATCTTTTCCGATGTAGATTTTTCCGGTTTTGGTATTCAGGGTGGAAAATTCGATTTGCGCACCTTCTTCGATGAACAAATCTTTTTTATCTCCCAAAAACCCATTTGTAGAAGACAATTCCTGGGATTTTCTGTTTTTCGTTAAAAATTCAAAATCGTAATCAATGGCTTTTTCATTAAAAGAAAACAAATCCGTCGGCTGTCTGAAAAACAAAAGTTCCTCGTGGATGTCCGTCATTTTTTCAATCTGATTCAGAGAGAAATTTTCCATGTTCAGTTTTGCTGCGATGACTTCGTTTTCGTACACCAGTGCTTCACCGGATTGCAAATTTCTGATGCTTTCCAAAACATTTTCAGTCGGAATGAAATTCGGAACAATCAGCAGGGATTCTTTTGCATCGGGTTTTGGGTATTTTTCCTGAAGAAAATCCTCTGTGATAAAGGAAACATCAGTTGAATCCAGCAATTTCTGCCATCTTTCCGAAAAGGTGAGGATTCCGCATCGCATTTCCGCAACGGGTCTTGTAAAAGTAAGCGGAAGAAAATCTTCCCAGTATTGTGAGTCTGAAAAAACTAATTGCATATTTTTAGTTCAAAGTTTAGGGTTTATAGTTCGGACTTAACAAAAATACAAATAAAAAAGCCTTCCAAAAACTTGAAAGGCTTAAAATATCATTTACAAAAAATTATTTTGCGAATTTTTTGTATTTGTTCATGAACTTGTCTACTCTACCGGCCGTGTCAACCAGCTTGGTTTTCCCTGTGTAGAACGGGTGGGAAGTAGAAGAAATTTCCATTTTGATTAATGGGTATTCTTGTCCTTCGTATTCGATTGTGTCTTTAGTTTCCGCAGTTGATTTGCAAAGAAACGTTTCTTCGTTACTCATGTCTTTGAAAACAACGAGTCTATAATTTTCTGGGTGAATTCCGCTTTTCATATCTGAAATTGTATTTAGCTTGGTTAAACTTTTTTTTGAAGAAATGGTAATGGCACTTCTTCCGGTAAAATTTAGGTTGCAAAAATACAAATACTTTTTGAACCTGCAAATTCCTTTTTGCAATATTTTGAATTTTAGAGAGTAGAGGCTTTGTAATGCTTTGTTTTTAAGAGGTTTGAAATCAAATTTTCATATATTTTGATGATTTTGACAACTCAAAATTATATATTACTTTCGTGAAAATTTTTCAGAAATGCAGATTTATTTCCGGTATTTTTTATTGCTGTTTATTGTTGTTACGGGGTTTTATTTTGTGTCAAGCTGGATGCAGCTGCCGGAAGGCTGCCGTTTTATTTATCCGATAGATGATGCGTATATTCATCTGGCACTGGCGAGAAACTTCGCAGATTATGGAGTGTGGAGCGTGAATACATCCGGTTTCGACAGTGCTTCTTCTTCCATATTATATACATTGATGCTGAGCTTTTGCATTAAAATTTTTGGAGATTGGGAGTATTATCCTTTGTTGATTAATGTGGTTTTCGGTTTTCTCACGATTGATGCGGTTTACCGTTATTTCAAAGATTTCTATGGAAAACAGGAGATGCTTTGGGCGATTGTTCTTTTGCTTCCCTTTACCTTATTATATATGATGGTGCTGATGGGGATGGAGCATACGCTTCACATGTTTCTGATGGTGTTGGCGGTTTTTTTCATACATAAAAATGTCAATTCAGGATTCAGAAAAAAGGATTTTCTGATTTTGCTGCTCATTACGTTCTTTATTTCCATTGTCAGGTTTGAAAGCATGTTTTTCACGGCATCTCTGGCGTTTGCGCTTTTCTTGCGGAAAAATTTTGGAAAAGGTACAGCGGTTTTGCTGACGGGTTTTCTTCCGATAATTATATTTGGTATTATTTCTGAAAAGAACGGAGGGTTTTTCTTCCCGAATTCAGTAATGGTGAAAGGAACGTATCCTGAAGGGAATCATTTTTTTTTCAATGTATGGCAGATTTTTGAGGAAGGTATTTTGCTGAATACGAGTTTTTACAAATGCCTGTTTTTCCCTTTTCTGATATTGCTGTTTTTCCTGATTCAAAAATATAAAGGAAAAAAAATGGCAGATGTGTTCAAAAATGAAACCCTTATCATTACGATTGTCTGCATGGGAATCCAGCAGTCGCTTTTCGCTTTTCTGAAATACCGCTACGAGAATTATGTGATGATTTCCGTTCTTTTGCTCATTATTCCGGTGATTTCCGTTTTTGTTAAAAATTTCAAAAAAGAAAATTACCGCTTTGATGTTTCAAAATTGATAACGGCAGGAAGTATTTTGGTGGTTATTGCTGTTTCTGTTTACCGCTTCGGGTATCATCATATTGGATTAATGAAAGCCGGTAAAGGAATTAATGAGCAGCAGATAGAGATGTCGAGATTTTTGGGGGAATATTACAAAGGAGAAAAAATTGTTGCCAATGATATCGGTGCGATTTCGTATTTCAGCCACGTTCAGCTTTTGGATATGGTAGGGCTTGGAAGTACGGATATTGCGAGGGTGAAAATTGCCAATAAGCATAATTCAAGGGAGGTATATATAGTGAACAACAAAAAATACATCACCGGATATGTTGCAAAAAATCATTACAGAATAGCGGTCATCTATCCGGAATGGTTTCCGGGAAATCCTCCTTCCGAATGGATTCCTGTTGCTTCATGGACGATTCCTGAGGAGTACGGCCCTGCAATTCGGCGCGTGGTATTTTATGCCTGTACTCCTTCAGAAGTGAAACCGCTTCGGGAAAACCTCTCACAATTCAATCTCAATCCGAATGTGACACAGTGGTTTTATATCTATAAACGCTAATCTCAGCAATGTTAAAAAATTTATTTCCAGGTGTTTGTCAGTTAAAAAATTATTCATACTTTTGCACCCTAAAATATAAAGCAATCAAATGCCTACTATTCAACAATTAGTAAGAAAAGGAAGAGCCACGCTTGCCAAGAAGAGCAAATCGGCTGCCCTTGATTCTTGTCCACAAAGACGAGGTGTATGTACGAGAGTATATACTACCACTCCGAAGAAACCAAACTCTGCACTTAGAAAAGTTGCAAGGGTAAGACTTTCTAACGGTAAAGAAGTCAACGCTTATATCCCGGGCGAAGGACATAATCTTCAAGAGCACTCGATAGTATTGGTACGTGGAGGAAGGGTGAAAGACCTACCGGGAGTACGTTATCACATCGTAAGAGGTGCATTAGACACCGCTGGTGTAAATGGTAGAACACAAAGACGTTCCAAATACGGAGCGAAAAGACCAAAACCGGGTGCAGCACCAGCCGCAGCAGGTAAGAAAAAGTAATCATTAATTTTTAAGAAACGAAACAATGAGAAAGACGAAAGCGAAAAAAAGACCGTTGTTACCGGATCCTAAATTTAATGATCAACTGGTAACAAGATTCGTAAACAACTTGATGCTTGATGGTAAAAAATCCATCGCATTCAAAATTTTCTATGATGCATTAGACATCGTGGAATCTAAAAAAGGAGATAACGAAAAATCTTCTTTGGAAATTTGGAAAGACGCTCTTACCAACGTAATGCCTCACGTAGAAGTGCGTTCAAGAAGAGTTGGAGGTGCTAACTTCCAGATTCCGATGCCAATCAGAGCCGACAGAAAAATTTCTATGGCAATGAAATGGCTCATCAAATACGCAAAAGCAAGAAACGATAAGTCGATGGCACTTAAACTTTCTGCTGAAATCATCGCCGCTTCGAGAGAAGAAGGTGCTGCTTTCAAAAAGAAATCAGATACTCACAAAATGGCGGAAGCAAACAAAGCCTTCTCACACTTTAGATTTTAATTAAAATGAGTAGAGACCTTAAATACACAAGAAATATCGGTATCGCTGCTCACATTGATGCAGGGAAAACTACTACTACGGAAAGAATTTTGTTTTACACCGGTAAAACCCACAAAATCGGGGAAGTTCACGAAGGTGCTTCTACGATGGACTGGATGGAGCAGGAAGCGGAAAGAGGTATTACCATTACTTCCGCAGCTACAACCTGTACCTGGAATTTCCCGACAGACCAGGGGAAAAATTTACCCGAAACAAAAGGGTATCACTTCAATATCATCGATACACCGGGACACGTTGACTTTACCGTTGAGGTAAACCGTTCCCTGAGAGTATTGGATGGTCTTGTATTCCTTTTCTCTGCCGTTGACGGAGTAGAACCACAGTCTGAAACCAACTGGAGACTTGCGGATAACTACAAAGTTGCACGTATGGGATTCGTAAACAAAATGGACAGACAAGGTGCAGATTTCCTTAATGTCTGCAAGCAGGTGAAAGAAATGTTGGGTTCCAATGCGGTTCCAATCGTTCTTCCTATCGGTGCAGAAGAGGATTTCAAAGGTGTGGTTGATTTAATTAAAAACAGAGCAATCGTTTGGGACGAAGCAGGACAAGGTGCTACTTTCGAGGTAGTTCCGATTCCTGATGATATGAAAGACGAAGTTTTGGAATACAGAGAAAAATTAGTAGAAGCTGTTGCTGACTACGATGAAACTCTGATGGAAAAATTCTTTGAAGACCCGGATTCCATTACAGAAGAAGAAATCAACGAAGCGTTGAGAAAAGCGACTATTGACCTTTCTATCATTCCGATGACTTGCGGTTCTTCTTTCAAAAACAAAGGAGTTCAGTTTATGCTTGATGCAGTTTGTAAATATCTTCCTTCTCCATTGGATAAAGACGATATCAACGGAACTGACCCAAGAACAGACGCTGAAATTTCAAGAAAACCGGATGTAAACGAGCCGTTCGCTGCATTGGCGTTTAAGATTGCTACTGACCCGTTTGTAGGTCGTTTGGCATTCTTCAGAGCGTATTCAGGAAGACTTGATGCCGGCTCTTACGTTTTGAACACTCGTTCTAACAACAAAGAAAGAATTTCGAGAATCTATCAAATGCACGCAAACAAACAAAATCCTGTAGAATATATTGAAGCAGGAGATATTGGTGCAGCTGTAGGATTTAAAGATATTAAAACAGGAGATACGCTTTGCGACGAGAAAAATCCTATCGTTCTTGAATCGATGATTTTCCCTGACCCGGTAATCGGTATCGCTGTTGAGCCGAAAACTAAAGCTGACCAGGATAAAATGGGTAACGCTTTGGCAAAATTAGCAGAAGAAGACCCGACTTTTACAGTGAAAACTGACGAAGCATCTGGACAAACAATTATCTCCGGAATGGGAGAACTTCACTTGGATATCATCGTTGACCGTATGAGAAGAGAGTTCAAGGTAGAAGTAAACCAAGGACAGCCTCAGGTAGAATACAAAGAAGCTCTTACAGCTACTGCCAACCACAGAGAAGTTTACAAAAAACAATCCGGTGGTCGTGGTAAATTTGCGGACATCGTTTTTGAAATCGGCCCTGCAGATGAAGGTAAGACAGGTCTTGAATTTATCAACGAGATTAAAGGTGGTAACATTCCGAAAGAATTTATCCCTTCCGTAGAAAAAGGTTTCAAAGAAGCGATGAAAAACGGTCCGTTGGCTGGTTTTGAAGTAGAATCAATGAAAATTACCCTGAAAGACGGTTCATTCCACGCAGTTGACTCCGACCAGTTGTCATTTGAATTGGCAGCGAAAATGGGATTCAAAGAAGCCGGAAGAGCTGCAAAAGCGGTAATTATGGAGCCTATAATGAAACTGGAAGTAGTAACTCCGGAAGAATATATGGGAGATATCGTTGGCGACCTTAACAGAAGAAGAGGTACTGTAAACGGTATGGACGACAGAAACAACGCCAAAGTTATCAAAGCTTTCGTTCCACTGTCTGAAATGTTTGGATATGTAACTTCGCTTAGAACGCTGTCTTCAGGTAGAGCAACCTCTTCAATGGAATTTGAAAAATACGAAGCTGCTCCGCAGAATATCGCTGAAGAAGTAATCGCTAAAGCAAAAGGTTAATTTTAAATTAGATTAAAATGTCACAAAGAATCAGAATAAAATTGAAATCTTACGATTACAACCTGGTAGATAAATCTGCTGAGAAAATCGTAAAAACGGTAAAGGCTACAGGTGCTGTTGTAAACGGACCGATTCCTTTGCCAACGAACAAGAGAATCTTCACAGTGTTGAAATCTCCGCACGTTAACAAGAAAGCAAGAGAACAGTTCCAACTATCTGCTCACAAGAGATTGATGGACATCTACTCTTCTTCTTCCAAAACGGTAGATGCACTGATGAAACTTGAACTTCCAAGCGGAGTTGATGTAGAAATCAAAGTGTGATAATTGTAGAGAAGCAAAATTTTGCTTCTCAGCAAGAAATAATAAAATCCCTTTTCGAAAGAAGAGGGATTTTTTTGTGGAACCTGTATTGTTTTTTTATAATGAATATTTGATTTGCAAACTTATCACAGGCTCTAAGTGAACGTGTGATTAATATTAAAATTGAATTTAGGTTAATCGGATTTTATGTTTCACAAACAGAAAATTTTGTTACCTTTAAGGTTCAATTTTTTGTGCAAATATGGATTTAGAATTTAATAAAAGAGAAGACCTCAACAAACTTAAACTTTCGGAAATCAACAGATTGCTTGCCGAAATCAAAAAAGGTGGCGGAGAAAAACGGCTTCAAAAATTGCGTGATGAAGGCAAAATGACCGCCAGAGAAAGAATCAGCTATCTTCTCGATAAAGATTCCGAATCCATAGAAATCGGTGCTTTTGCCGGTTTTGAAATGTACGAAGAACACGGCGGTTGTCCAAGTGGAGGCGTTGTCGTTGTGATTGGTTACGTTTCCGGAAGGCAGTGCATTGTTGTAGCCAATGACGCTTCCGTAAAAGCCGGAGCGTGGTTTCCAATCACGGGAAAAAAGAATCTCCGAGCCCAGGAAATCGCAATGGAAAACCGTTTACCGATTATTTATCTCGTGGATTCCGCAGGAGTTTATCTGCCGATGCAAGACGAAATTTTCCCCGATAAAGAAATGTTCGGACGGATTTTTCGGAATAATGCCAAAATGAGTTCCGCAGGAATTGTGCAGATTTCCGCTGTAATGGGAAGCTGCGTTGCAGGTGGAGCGTATCTCCCGATTATGAGTGATGAAGCGATGATTGTGGACAAAACCGGTTCAATATTTTTAGCCGGAAGTTATCTCGTGAAAGCCGCAATCGGAGAAAGTATTGATAATGAAACACTTGGAGGCGCAACTACGCATTGTTCGATTTCCGGAGTTACGGATTACAAAGCGAAAGACGACAAAGATGCTTTGGATAGGATTAAAAATATTATGAAATCCATCGGAAGTACCGAAAAAGCAGGTTTCGACAGAATTGAAAGCTGTCCGCCGAAAGAAAATCCCGAAAATATTTTCGGAATTATGCCCGCTTCGAGAGCCGAACAATACGATACCTGCGAAATTATAAAATGCCTTGTCGATAATTCCGAATTTGAGGAATACAAACCCGATTACGGAAAAACAATTATTTGTGCGACTGCCAGAATCGACGGCTGGAGCGTAGGAATCGTTGCCAACCAGAGAAAAATGGTAAAAAGCGGAAAAGGCGAAATGCAGTTCGGAGGCGTGATTTATTCCGATTCTGCGGATAAAGCGACACGGTTTATTGCCAACTGCAATCAGCGGAAAATTCCGTTGGTTTTCCTGCAAGATGTTACAGGATTTATGGTCGGCTCGAAATCCGAACACGGCGGCATCATCAAAGACGGTGCAAAAATGGTCAATGCCGTTTCCAATTCCGTAGTTCCGAAATTTACCATTATTACGGGAAATTCTTATGGTGCAGGAAATTATGCGATGTGCGGAAAAGCCTACGACCCGAGATTAATCGTTGCCTGGCCTTGGGCGGAACTTGCCGTAATGGGCGGAGCTCAGGCGGCGAAAGTTTTGGCACAAATTCAGGAATCTACTTTAAAAAAACAAGGAAAAGAAATTTCCGAAGAAGAACACAACGAAATCTTGAACACGATTTCCGAGAGATACAAAAAACAAACCGAAGCGACCTATTCTGCGGCAAGACTTTGGACTGATGACATTATTAATCCTATAGACACCAGAAAATGGATTTCCATGGGAATAGAAGCCGCCAACCACTCTCCGATAACGGAGAAATTCAATTTGGGAGTGATTCAGGTGTAAGTCAATTAGAAATGAAAAATACCATTAACTGAAAATGAAAAAAATAATCGTTTTTTTAGCGGCAGGAATATCAGTTTCTGTTTTTTCGCAGTGTGCTATCGATGGCAATCCTACTATAAAAAAAGGTGAATCGGAAGTTTATACCACCGATTTATCCGCACAATGTGATGAATGCTATCAATGGAGTATCGATGAGGGCAAGGTCTCTGTTATAAGTAACAACAAGTTTAAAGAAATAAAATTAAAGGCAAACACTGCCGGACAAACAACTATATCCGTGTCTGCCCAAACGAGTTCCGGTATGAAAAAATGTTCCCAAACCATTACTATCACTGAAAATGAAAACATTCCGGACAATAAGTCGAAATGCAATATATCAATCAGTGATTTTAAGGATGTGAAAGTAAGTGATACCGTGATGTCTTTTTTTCCTGATGCAAAATTGGCTGACGGCAATTATAAATACACTTGGACAGCAACTTACACAAACGGAACTCGGGAAGAACACAAAGAAAGAATCCCTGAATTTGAGTTTTCTTCCCAAAACACAATTACTGAAGTAAAGCTGAAAATAGAAAACAATCTCTGCTATAAAGTTCTCACAAAAACCTACAATCCGGAATACTGGAATCCGGTGCCGGCAAAACCGGAAGAAATTCCGCAGAAAAAGTACGAACAGGTTGATTATAATGAACTTTGGAGAAAGAAGCAAACGCCCTAAGGTTCAAAAAAAACACTTTTCAAAATTCTGAGAAGTTCAACCGTTTTTTTTGAATTGCCCCGGCAAAGGCAGATACAAAAGTCTCCATAACTGGTGATTTAGCGGAAATGTATTTTGCGGATACCGTCTTTATTTTCAATCGTCATTTCGTGGAACTCTTCCGGAAGCTCTTCCTCAAAAATCTCAGGCCATTCGATGATGCAGAAAAAAGAATGGTCGAGGTATTCATCAATTCCGATGTCGTACACTTCCGCAGTGGACTTCATGCGGTAGAGGTCGAAGTGGGAAATTTTTCCTTTCGTACTGTGGTATTCGTTGACTATTGCATAAGTAGGAGAGGAAACCTCATCACTGCTCTCGAATTTTTTTAGGAGAAATTGAGTGAAAGTCGTTTTTCCCGCTCCGAGATTTCCTTTCAGCAGGAGAATTTTATGGGTGAGATGAGGGAAAATTTCATCTGCTATTTTCTGCCATTCTTCGGTTTTGTGTATGGTGAACTGCATGGTAACGGGATTTTTTTGGCAAAAATAGGAGTAAATGCGGACTTTGCATTAAAAAAATCAAATATTATTCTTGCATTCCCTGCAAATCCCGTTCGCCAAAAATTTCAGTTCCTTAATATCATAATCTTCCGGAAACGAAATATTTTCAAAACGGATTTCGTCCAGACAAATCGTCTTTTTACACTCAGTGCAGTAGAAATGCAGATGATAATCGTGGTGATGGATTTCATCGCAGTTGTCGTGGCAGAGGAGATATTGTGTCGTATTATTCTCCTGAATGCCGTGGATAACGCCCTTTTTCTCAAAAGTTTTCAAGGTTCTGTAAATCGTGCTTCGGTCGCAATGTTCGAGGTGTTCTTCCAGTTCGGAAAGAGAAACGGCTTTATCAGTTTTCAGAAATTCGTTCAGAACCAGTATCCGCATTGAGGTTGCAGGGATTTTCTTTTGGGATAATATGTTTTCGATTTGGTGGGTTTTCATTCCTTAAAATTGAGTTTAAAAGTAAGGTTTTTCCTTTGGAAATCAAAAATTAAGAAAAAAATAAGAAAGTTTTAACAGTCTTTTTCATCAGGTTTTGTTATTTTTAGAATACCAATTTTAAAAAAAATCAGAATTATGGAGTCAAATACAGAAAGATTACAGAGGTATGAATACGATGAATACACGGTAGTTACCAATTTCGCGACTTATGAAGACGCTGTGGAATACGCTGAAAAGCATAATGGAGAACTGATAGAAGTTGGTTTTACTGATGGTTCGGATAATCCTATGCCTGATGCTACGGCAAAACTTATGGAAGTGAAAAAGCCGTTCAGAGTGAATCTTCCGAACGAAGAAAATTATACTATTCTCTATTCCGACAGCGAAGGTTTTCAGGAAACGGCAGAAAAAATCCTCGAAAGAATGAAAGAACAGAAAAATGATGTTGCTCCGGAAGATTGGCTTGCAGACCAGAATATCGCACACGGAGATCGTATTATTATCCTAAAAAATAATGAGATAAATACCGTTACCACAAGGGAAAGAATCAAATTTCTGATGAGAGGAAATCTCTATGAACTGGCAGTGAAAGTGCCGAATGAGTAAAATAAAAAACGTTGTCCGAAATTGGGAAAGTTCCCGATGCTCACGCATCGGGCTAAGTATGGTTGAGTGCTCCGCACTCAGCAGAAATACTTCATTTGGTACAACTCAAGCATTGGAAGAAAAGGCACGGAGTGCCAAACTATGCTTAACCTCATTCCGCGTCAGCGGATTGAGGAAAAATAAGCACCGCTTTATACAAACTGCGAAGCAGTGATATGTTGGTAGAATCCAGTATTATAAACGGAAAAAAGCTGAGAAGTACCGACATTAAAAACCAAGATGTCGGGACTTCGTCCCTTTTTTCGTACTATCCTTATTTTTTATTCCAATATTTGGCTGCGCCCTGCATCAAGGTTTAAAACCTTGACATTCTATGTTAATTTCCATATTTTTAAAGCCTGCTTTAAAAGTCTGTTGCAAAAATTGATAATCACATGTTTTTCTTCATCATTCAATAAACTCAATACCAGAACTTTGGAACTTACGTCCACTCCAATCACTTTTTTTCTTAAATTCGCCATGCTAAAAGTTGCCAGAAACTTTAACCAAAAATGAACCACTCCATCATACAAAAAGATTTCTACCGTGAAAGCGGAAAATGGCTTTCCACAAAGGATATATGGAAGAAATGCGTCAATCCGAATCTGCATTTTATTTTTATTCTCCGGAAATGTCAGCAATATCCTAAAAAATCCCTGAAAGGCGTTTTCTGGCGTTGGGTTTTGCGTCATCATCAGATTAAATACGGATTTCAAATTTATCCCGAAACGCAGATTGGCGAAGGTTTTTATCTCGGACATTGGGGTGCTTTGGTCATCAATCCGAAAGCGAAAATCGGGAAAAACTGCAACATCGCACAAGGTGTAACGATTGCACAGGCGAACAGAGGGAAAAAAGAAGGCGTTCCCGAAATCGGAAACGAGGTTTGGATTGGTCCTAATGCTGTAATTGTGGGAAATATCAAAATCGGGAACAATGTTTTAATCGCTCCGAATGCGTATGTAAATTTTGATGTTCCGGAAAATTCCGTAGTGATTGGAAATCCCGCAACCATTACTCCGAAAGAGAATGCGACGGAAGGGTATATTAATAATAAGGTTTAGAGCCTGTTTAAATTTATCATTCCAATTTTACAAGTGAAAAAAATAGGAAGAATCTTTGTCATTCAGGAGGAATCTCTACGGGGATTGGCAAAGAATATTTTAGATTGACTTCGTCGAACCACTTCGTTAGGTTTCCTGCGGAATGACAAACTTTGTGTTTAAAGGCTTCTCTAAAATATTGAAGTATGACATTATCTTATAACCCCCCGAGAATTTTATTCTCCACAGTATATTAAATTCTGTTAAAACTTCCAATTTTTCACTCTAAAAAATTATTTTTGCATGATTATTGATTTACTCTATCAAAACAAGAATTATTATTTAGTAAATAAATTATTCATTCTGAACATTTTATGAAATTTTGGAGCGTTATTACATTATTAGTTTTTCTGAATTTTACGGCACTTCCCTCTGTTGCTGTGTTGGCAGACTGGGAACTTCCGTGCACTAATATTGTAGTCAGTGAAGAAGAAAATCATACTTCCGGTACATTTGTGGTGTATGAAAAAGCAATTCCCGAAACGCTGAATATTCTGAGTGTTCTGAAATTTGATAATGCACGTTCATTATCAAAACCTCTTTTCGGAATCAATGAAAACGTCCATTGTTCCCCGTATCTTTCCATTTTTTCTCCGCCTCCGGAAGTTTAATTTTTTGAATTTTTTTTTGAAAAGCCTTTTCCTGTGCTTTTCATTATCGCTGATTTTTTATTCAAAAATTTTTTTTGACAGATTCGATGTGTCAAAAAGCAATTTGAATATCCGTTTTTAATCATAGTGCTTTTTTAAACGCAAAGTCCGCAAAGATTTATAAAACTACTACCTGTTTTTAAGGCTCGCAAAGGCGTTTCACTCATCAAAGTTCGCAGAGATTTTGCCAATTATGATAAATAACGGACAATTATTAAAAACAATATCATTATTCAAAAATTATGAAAAAAACAAAAAATATACTGGAAGGAGTCAAAGAAAATTTTCCTTCCGGACTGGTGGTCTTTTTAGTTGCACTTCCGCTCTGTCTGGGGATTGCATTAGCATCGGGAGCACCGCCTTTATCGGGAATTATTTCCGGAATTGTAGGCGGAATTGTGGTGGGATATTTCAGCAATTCCAATATTTCGGTTTCGGGACCGGCAGCAGGACTTACCGCGATTGTTCTTACTGCAATTACCGACCTCGGTGCATTTGAACTTTTCCTTTGTGCAGGAATTATCGCCGGAATTATTCAACTCGTTTTAGGCTTCGCAAGAGCCGGAAGTATTTCCAATTATTTCCCGAACAACGTGATTGAAGGAATGCTTGCCGGAATCGGAATCATCATTGTGATGAAGCAGATTCCTCACGCTTTGGGATTCGACAAGGATTTTGAAGGCAATGAAAGCATTTTTGCAAAAGGCTTTAATTTCGGGTACTTTTCGGAACTTTTGGGTGCGGTACACTTTGGTGCTGTCGTCGTTACGGTTGTTTCCATTATCATTCTTTTAGCGTGGGATTATTTCCCTTTTCTGAAAAAGATGAAAATGCTTCCCGGTGCTTTGGTAGCCGTAATCGCGGGAATTTTGATTAATGAATTATTCAAAATTTCAAACAGCAGTCTTGCCATCGGAAGCGAACATTTGGTAACGCTGCCTGTTCCCAAAACCATTGAAGATTTTAAAAATCTGATAACGCTGCCTGATTTTTCGGGTTTCCTCAATCCAAAAGTCTGGATTGCGGGAGCAACGATTGCGGTGGTCGCTTCCATTGAAACATTGCTTTGTATCGAGGCTTCGGACAGGCTGGATTCCAAAAGAAGAATTACGGACACCAATCTGGAACTGAAAGCACAGGGAATCGGAAACGTGATAAGTTCCATAATCGGAGGATTGCCAATGACTTCCGTTGTCGTAAGAAGTTCCGCCAATGCAAATGCAGGTGCGACCTCGAAAATCTCCTCGATTTTGCACGGAATTTTATTGCTGGTCTGTGTGCTTTCCATACCGTTTTTACTGAATCTTATTCCACTCGCTACATTGGCGGCGGTTCTGATTTTGGTAGGATACAAATTGGCAAAACCTGCCACTTTCAAACATTTTTGGCATAACGGAAAATATCAGTTCATTCCGTTTCTGGCAACTGTGATTGCGGTTGTGGCTACCGATTTGCTGAAAGGTGTCGGAATCGGTTTGTTGATTTCCGTTTTTTATATTCTTCAAGGGAATATGAAAAGAGCGTATTACCTCAGCAGAGAAACTCTGGACGATACCGACGAATTTACCATAAAACTCGCCGAAGAAGTTTCTTTTCTGAACAAAGCCGCCATTAAAAAAACATTGCATAACGTAAAATCCGGCTCGAAAGTAACCATTGATGCGAGGCACACTTCCTACATCGCTACCGATGTGCTGGAAATGATTCAGGAGTTTGCCAATATCCGTGCGAAAGAAGAGGATATAGAAGTGGAACTCATCGGATTCCGCACCTCGTATAAAGAATATGCTGAAGACGAAGATTCTCATATTTTTGTTACGCACCGGAGAGCGATGTAACAGTTCGCAGATTATTTATTACATTTAAAAACTGAAATTTTAATTAAAATATTTAAAAAACAAAAATCATTTTTCCCGATAAATGTTTTAATAATTGTCCGTAATCTATCATAATTGGTAAAATCTCTGCGAACTTTGCTGAGTGAACGCCTTTGCGAGTCTTAAAAACAGTTAGTAGTTTTATAAATCTTTGCGACCTTTGCGTTAAAAAAAGCATTATGACTAAAAGTGGATATTCAAACTTTATGAAAAGGAAAATGATATTCAAAATCTTTTTATTATGAAAAAATCATACGAAACCATATTTGAAAACAACAAAAAATGGGTGGAATCCAAAATCGCCGAAAACCCAAAATATTTCCACGAACTCGCCAAAACGCAGAATCCGGAATTTCTGTACATCGGTTGTTCGGACAGCCGTGTTTCGGCAGAAGAATTAATGGGAATGAGTCCCGGCGAAGTTTTCGTTACCCGAAACATCGCGAATGTGATAAACACTCTGGATATGAGTTCCACAGCCGTAATCCAATATGCTGTGGAACATCTGAAAGTAAAACACATCATCGTCTGCGGACATTACGGTTGCGGCGGTGTGAAAGCGGCAATGACGCCTCAGGATTTCGGACTGATGAATCCGTGGCTGAGAACGATTCGTGATGTGTACAGGCTTCATCAGGCGGAACTGGATTCTATCGAAAATGAAACCGAAAGATACAACCGCCTTGTGGAACTGAATGTTCAGGAGCAGTGCATCAACGTCATTAAAATGGCTGCGGTACAGGAACAATATCTGTTGGATGAATTTCCGATTGTTCACGGCTGGGTTTTCGATTTGAAAACAGGGAAAATCATCGATTTGGAAATAGATTTTGAAAAGATACTGAAAGATATTCAAAAAATCTACGACCTTACCGATTCCGATTGGGTAATGAGCAGAAGAAACAACAAGAATTTTATTTAAAAAGGATTATTTCCCGTTGAAAGCCGCCATTGTATTCTGCAATCCTGCGAAAACAAATGATAGTGCGGCGTCAGAAAACTTCCCGATTCTTTCGGGAAGTTTTTCTTTTTCCTCGTCGTTCCACGTCCCCAAAACATAATCCACCTGTTTCCCTTCGGAAAAATCTGCGGAAATCCCGAAACGCAGCCTCGCATAATTTTGGGTCTGCAATTCGTGCTGAATGCTTTTCAGTCCGTTGTGTCCGGCATCAGAGCCTTTTCCTTTCAGCCGCAATGTTCCGAACGGAAGTGCCAAATCATCAGTGATAATCAGTACATTTTCCAGCGGAATATTTTCTTTCTGCATCCAGAATTTCACGGCTTTCCCGGAAAGATTCATATAAGTATCGGGTTTTAATACGAAAACCCGTCTTCCCTTGTATTTTCCGTCTGCAATCCAGCCGAAATTGGCGGTTTTAAAAGGAACTTCCAAAGTTTCCGAAATTTTATCCGCCACTTTGAAACCGACATTATGCCGGGTTTCTGCGTATTCTCCGCCTTTGTTTCCGAGTCCGATGATGAGGTATTTCACTATTTTGTTTTTGCAAAAATAAGGGTTTATTAAGAAAATACTGTGAAATAAAACTTTGATTGTTTTTATCTTTCGGATAATAGAACCATAATGAACCTAAACTTAATACCAAAAACAACAAAACATCGTAAAAATATGGATGAAGAGGCAAGAGAAATAGAAAAAATGCCAATGTGAGAAACATAAATATAATCACAGATATTTTCTTCGATTGTGGTGTGAATTCTATGTTTTTCATTTTAAATGTTTATTGAAAATCAATCCTTCAAGGTTTTCAAAACCTTGAAGGATTCTTAATTGACGATTTATTTTATGGTTTCATAATACAGAATTTTTGAAAGAAATGATTTCTCTTTTTCTGATTCTATTTTATACAGAATTTCATTTTTCAAATATTTATCATTGGTTTTGTCCGCAAATTCCAGCAACTGTTTTTCACTGAAATTAATAGAAGTTTTATGGAAATTTACAGCGAAATCCGACCTTTTCATATTGTTTGATGTGATAATTCCGCCCCAATTCACATAACTGCAAACCAAAATTGTTCCATACACATAGCCGAACATCGTATTGAAAAGAAAAGCGTTGGTTTTTTGTTTTTGAATTTTAATAAATGTCGTGATAAGTCCGATAATGCTCAAAATCAAAAATGCATAAACGCCTAATCTTTTGTAAGTCAGACCGTAACTCACGACATATTCCGTGTTTTTTACCATTGCGGAAATCACGAGAACGGCATTCAGGAAAATCCAGATTTTGGCGGAAATTTTCAGAAGTCCGGCTTTTTTGTCGAAATTAAAACTTCCTTTGAAGTAAAACATTATGACCAAAATCGCCATTACAATAGACATTATCACAGCATTTACTCTTTCGTGGGTTTCGGCGGAAAGTTGGTTCGGTGTTTTCGGAATTTCGATAAACTGTTCGTAATTATAAGTGATGATAAAAATAATCAGCATCGCATTCAAAGCCATTAATGAAATGAGTCCGCTCAGTCTTTCAAAATCGAGATTCAGGAAATCGAAAGTCGGTTTTTGTTCTTTTTTCGGGTTTTCAAAAGTATTGCTGAGATAACGGTTTTGTTTGTAAAAGAATTTCTCAACCGCGAAATTCCAATAATTAAAAGCAATAAAAAATCCGAGAACAGTCAAACCAATTAACTGAAAGAAATTGATATTGAGTTCAAAATCAGTAAAAAGATTGGCGAAATGGTCGCTTCCATAAGTATAAATGGCAAAAAAGACGAACACAAAAAATGCAGGAATCAGAATGACAGCCACTAATTTCTGTCCCGTTCCTTCGGATTTGGTTTTCGGATACCATTTTTTAAAATCAAAAAAACGGCAGATAAATGTGAAGACATTGGTTATCAGAACCGGAATGACAAAAAGAGATTTCAGGTTTCTGTTCCGAGATTTCAAACCGAGTAAAAACAATGAAGAAACCACTGCCAGAAAGGAAACGAAATCGCCGAACCAAGCAAACGCCACACCCGACAAAACGGAAGTTACAAATAAAGTAAGAAAAATGCGTGTCCGGTTTTTGTCAGGCGTTCGATATAATGTGAAAAATGCGAGGAATACTCCTAAAATCCCGAGATTAAGACCGATGTATTCATCGTAAAAAAGAACCACGAAAAGAGCGGTTGTGAGGATAATGATTTGATGAAGTTTGAGTGTGTGAGTTGTTTTCATAATTTTAAAATTTATATTTTTTATTTCTGATTATTCTTTTGATTTGCAACCCTTTCAGAGTTTGAAACTCTGAAAGGGTTTTCTCGTGAGCGTTGTTAGGGCTTCAAGCCCTAACAACGCTTATTAGCACATAATTTTTCATTCTTTCACCAGTTTAAAAACCGTAATCTCCGGACGCACCATAAACCGAACCTGAAAAGAATGTCCCAAAGCACGGTTCACATAAAGCGTTCTGCCGTCTTCCAAATCGACTTTTCCGGCGATGTATTTTCTGTTTTCAATGGGAACGACAGGCGTTACCACGCCCGGAATTCTGCATTGTCCGCCGTGCGTATGTCCACTCAAAATCCAGCCTTTGTAGCCGTTCCAGACGTCTTTGTCGCAGACATCGGGATTGTGGCAAAGCACGATATTGGCTTTCGTTTCGTCGTAATCTTTCATTACCTGCAAAGGATTGAAATTCGGCGACCACAAATCCTCAAAACCGATAAAATTCAGTCCGAAGCATTCCTGCTGTTCGTTGTTGAGAATGGTAATTCCGAAGTCTTTCAGAATATTGCAGATGTTGTTTGCAGATTCCATATTCCGCCAGTTTGCTCCGTAATCGTGGTTTCCCAGCACTCCGAAAGTCCCGAGTTTTCCGAGAACGGCAACTTCCATTACGGCTTTCAGGTATTCGGTTTCGAGATGATTGCCTTTGTTCACGAAATCTCCGGTATAAACCACGAAATCGGGTTCGTATTTTTTCGCTTTGATGAATGAATCAATGAGAAACCGCCAGTCGAAACGGTTTCCGACGTGCAAATCGGAAATCTGCATCAGTATTTTTCCGTCTAATTCGTCGGGAAGATTTTTCACGGGCATTTTCTTCCGCACAAATTCCAGCCAGAAAGGTTCTACCTGCCAAGAATACAGCAATGGAAACGCTCCGAGCAAAGAGAGTTTTCCGAGTGTTTTTAAAAAGGTTTTTCGTTTCATAATTTATTAAATCAAAGAACTTTGTATTTCAAAGTAAATTTTCAAAAAAAATATTGTTTTTTTAGATAGCGTTCCTCCGGAACGCCTTTTTAATTTCTCTCTATTTTTCTACACAGATACAGTTCCTCCGGAACTTTTTCATCTTCCATCTTCGTGCTTCCATCTTCCTTTATTTCCCCAGTAATTTTTCCAAAGCGTTCAGATGTTCCGTGAAAGCCTGTCTTCCGGACTGCGTTACTCTGTAAGACGTTTTCGGTTTTTTACCGACAAATTCTTTTTTCACTTCGATAAAACCTGCTTTTTCCAATGCGGAAGAATGACTCGCAAGATTGCCGTCCGTCACATCCAAAAGGTCTTTCATTTCTTTAAAATCAACCCAATCGTTGACCATCAGCACGGACATTATTCCGAGCCGGACACGACTTTCAAATTCTTTATGCAGATTCTGAATCATTTTCGGTTGATTTTTGAAGTTGCAAATTTACCTTTTCTTCTCTCGTAAAGCCAAACAAAAAACAGGAAAAGAACCGCCAAAACATACCATTCCGGTTCAGGCATTCTTCTGGTTTCTTCTTCCAAATCCAGATTTTTGTCCGCATTGAGAACCTGCTTCTGCTTTCTCAGCAAAGCCTGTTTCTGAGCCTCATTTTCAACAGAAATATAGGAAGTGTAAGGCATCATAATACCGGACTGAAAACTATGTTTCACGGAATTGAGCCATTCCTGCTCCGATGTTTCCGGATGAATCAGCATATTGCGGTTTTCTACATACAACTGCATTGCGGATTCATATTCTTTCTGAAAAACAAAACCGGAAGAATTTCTTTTCTCTGCAATAATATCAGGCTCATTATTGTTTTCCAGATATTCCACAAAACTGCCTTTTCTGTATTCCAAAACGGGCGTTTCAAAATTCAAAACCACATTTCTTTCTGCTTCCTTAAAAGAATGGGAAAGCAACGAATGTGAATTCAGATTTCCGTTTGAATTTAATTCATAGAAAAACTTGTGTTCGGGAAAAGCAAATTCCAAATCCGCAAAATCATTCTGCAAAACCGCATCTGAAAAATTATCGGTAACGGCTATTAATACAGGAAATTTATCCTGTTTCTTCTGGTATGATTCCACCAGATTTTTGCGGACTGCCCTGTCCAAAAAGAAACTGCCTTCGGAATTTTTCGGGAAATTGCTCCAATCGGGATTTGCTTTTTTCACATAAGAATTCACGAAAAAGATTTCGGAATTTTCGCTGAACTGAGGATACTGATTTTTCAGTTTTGCGATGCGTTCCCTGTAACCGGAAGCCTTTGTTCCATTGGAAGCATCCACCAGAAAACAAAAATAAGGCTTCCTCAAAACGGGTTTCAGCGTTTTCTTTTCATTGGCGGAAACATAATTTTCACTGTTTTTTCCTGCAACCGAATCCGTTGTTTTTCCCAATTCCACTTTTTGATTTTCAAAACCGAAAGTCAAAGGTTCTCTGTGAATGAATTCGATTCCTGTTTTTCGTGTTTCGTTTTTAACAAAAGGAAAAATCTCGAAAGCGATGTAGTTTCCTCCGTCATAAAACAAAATTCCGGGGTCTTTTCTGTAATTCACAATCTGATTGAAAACCCACATTGCAGATTTTTTTTCAGCCAGAATTCCGTATTCTTTTCTGCCCTCAATTTCCAGATAGTAATTTGAAATAAAAGCGGAATTGGGAAGTTTGAAAACCGTAGAAAATTTCTGTTGGGCATCGCTTTCTGTATTGTTTTTAATCTCAAAATCCACCCACGTTTTATACATTTTTTCCTTTGGAAGAAACTCTGTGGAAGATGTAATTTTTGACACATCAAAAAAGACCTCCGAATCTGAAACCGTATTTCCGAACCTGTTGGAAGAATCCGTTTTTTCATTAAAAAATACCGATTGAATTTCATTTAATTTCTTATCCGACAAAGTAAGATTATCCAAAACCAGCCAACGGTAGTATGATGATAAATACGGCGTTCCGTTTTCAAAAATGAAATCTCTGCGCTTTTCCTTATCTTTTAACAAAACATCAACCGTATTTTTCAACGATTCGGAATCGAGATGATATTCTTTGGAATAATCGGGACTGTAAAGATATTCCAATGCTCCGTTAAGATTCTGCCTGTCTTTGTAATACTGAACCGTGATTGAAACCGGCAGAACAAGAAATCCTAAAATCCCTGTTAATACCAATATTTTAGGAGAATAGTATTTTTTCAAAAAAGTAAAATCCGAATACAAAACCGAATTGTGAACGATGAAAAGAACGAGCGGAGTAAGCATTAAAAAACCTAAACCAACCGCAATAATCGCCACAACGGACAACGGAAGCAACGGCAGAAATACCAGAAAGAAATACAGCGAAAACGCCAGTGTAACCATTCTCAGGAAAAATAAAAGCAAACGCTCTTTTCTGTTTTTCACATTGGGAATCAAAAGGAGAACGCCGTTCGCAACAGCCAAAGCATAAAACCAATATCCCGAAAAATCTCCGAAAATCCCTCTTTCACTTTCCGAATAAGATTCGCCGAAACCGATAATTCCCTGATTGACCAAAAGTCCCAAAACCGGAAAAACAACGCAGATAAGAATTAAGAAAAACGGTTTGAATCTCCTTAAAAAATCAGATTTTTTTGAAACAATAATATAAATCGTCCTGATAAGGAAAAACAGGAAAAGCAATGTTCCCGAAACAAACAGAATCATTAAAATATGAGTTTCAAAACCTCCCGAAAACAAACGCCAGAAAGAAGAACCCAATTGTGAAAATAAATATCCTAAAAACGGAACTGCAACTGCGGAAAAGAAACTTACCAACGCAGAATTATCCTTGTTTTCAGGCGTAAAATGCACTACCAAAACAAAAAGCGAATACGCCAGAACAGGCATCAGAAAAGTGATGACATACACCGACAAATCTCCCGAAAGCATCCACGCAGGAATATCAAACGGAAGTATCTCCGAAGAATAGTATATATACAAATAAAGATAAGCGGTAAACACCACAAGATTGAAAACCGCAAGATAAAAAGGAATCGTTTTTTTGCTGAAAATCAAATACCCCGCAAAAAGAACATTAACCGCCCAAAGCACAAACAAAGCGATTGAAAAATTCTTCCAAAGTGCGATGCTTTCGGGTTTCAGCAAAGTTTTGATTACGGAAAAATCGCTGTAAGCCAGTCCGCAGAGAACGAGAACCGGAATGGTATTAACGATAAAAATCCACAGCGGATTAAGCAACTTTTTCATAACCGAAAAATTTAGTTAGCAATTTTTCCAGCGACCAGTAAACGGCAACCAGAAAAAATAAATTCATAAAACTTCCTATAATTGCGTGAACAAGGCTTTCAGAAATCAAATCTGAAAAAATATATTGACTCTGTATAAAAACCGACACATAAATCCGCGAAGCATTGGCAAAAAAAGTAAAAAACAACGCTCCCAATAATGCCAGCGGAACGGAAAATAATTTCATCAAATCCGACCGGAAAAACCGAATCAGCAAAAAACTAAAAACAAGGAACGACAACAGCCAGAGATTGTATCCGGAACAGCCTTTCTCAATTAAAGTATTCAGCGAACTGAAATAAAATCCCTCGTTTTCAATAAAAACCGATTGCGAACCTGTAAACATTTCAACGATTTTGGAAGTCGGCATCAATAAGAAATACAACTGTTGCGTATCAAAGTTTCTAAGCCAGAGTTTCAGACCTAAAAAAAGTGCAAAAGCAAAACCGAAAAAATAGATGTTGTTTTTACTGTTCATTTTTAATTTTTTACTGAACCTCTAAAACCAAAATAATATATAATTTCTTTCAAAAGATAAACCACTCCAATACTGATAATAAGAGATAAAATTCCAATCACTATCAACCAAACACCCGCAATTTCATTTCTCTTTTCTGCATAAAAATCATAAGCATCTTTTAAAATAATTTTCTTACCGGAATTTGATGCCGTTAATTCTTTTTCAGTGGCAAAATTTTTCAGTTCATCTGTTTTTGTATCGTAAGAAAAATAGGTATTATCATAAGTTTTTCCAAAAACCCGATTTCCATTCTGCTCGATGTGTGAAATTTCTGAAATTACGGATTCTCCTGTTAAATTTTTACGAATAGAAGCCTGTTCCGGAATGTCAATGAATAATAACTCGCTATTATTTTCCAATGGAACATACCACGCATCACCAATTCCGACATCGATATTTTTGGCTTCCGAAACAACAATCGAACCTATAGTCGCACATATATACAACGTATAAAATCCCACAAACGGAGCAATGAAAGCCAAAAGTATTTTCCGTTTTTTTCTCTCCTTTTTACTTACAAAATAGACAATAATGCTTGCGATAACGGCAACCGCAATACTTAAAATAAATATCGCTATAAGATGTATCAATATTACAAATCCGATTCCCATTATCTGTTTTTGCTTTCTTAACCCTTTCAGAGTTTCAAACTCTGAAAGGGTTTTCAAATGTATATTTTAGTTTAACAATGTTATTTTTAATTCTTCAAACTGATTCTGTCAATTTTAAAATAATCATAAACCGTTGGGTCAATGGAAATTTTTTCTCCTGTTTTTATATTTTCCACCGTTACAAAATCGTGGTCTTTGAAAAACGGCGAACTAAAATACTGATGAATATCTATTCCAAAAACTTCTAATTTCCCTATTTCGTGGCTTATTTTCCAATCTTTCATATCGTTGTTCTCCAAAATTTGGTTCATTCGGGATGAAAAATAATCACAATATCCTATACAATTCGCCTTTCCCGTAATCAGCGGTTTTGTCTGATTATCAAATGTAAATTCTAATTTTCGTGCGGTTTTGTTCAGCGAATAATCAATAATTTCATTGATATTTTTACTTTTAAAGGTATCTTCTTCATCAATTACTAAAAAAATTCCGCGAGTTCCTACACTTTCATATTTCACAAACTTTCGGAAAAGAAAACCTCTGAAAATAACAACAGCCAACAGAACAAAAACTAATATGTAAAAGAATTTTTTCATAAAACTTCATACTTCAAACTTCCTGCTTCTCTCTTATTCATACTTCTTATACATCACAATCCCATACACAATATGCAAAACCCCGAAACCAACCGCCCAAAACAGCAATCCCCAGCCTAAAACAAAAAGGGAAATCAGTCCCAAAGCAATTTCGCAAAGTCCGAGATATTTCACATCGGTCAAAGTGTAGCGTTCTGCAACGACCAATGCCAGTCCGTAAAAAATCAGCGTAACCGGAGCGATGAAAACATACAATTCGTGATACACCAACGCAATACAGAAAATTCCGCCCGTAACCAACGGAACGGCAAAATTCAGCAAAAGTCTTTTGGTTGTTGCATCCCAGATTTTCAGATTGTGTTTTCTGCTTTTCCTTGCTGTGAAAAAATATCCGCAACCAATGGCAATCGTAAGAATAACCAAACCGATAACGAATAATTCTTTAATTAAATGTAAGTTGTAACGGTTGTGTTCCAAATCAAAATACGAAATTCCCTCCCGCTGAAAAACGTAATAAACATATCCTGCACCAGCCAAAGCCGTCAATCCCGCAAAAACTCCGGAAAGTCCGCTCAGAGAGATAAACCGTGAACTCCGCTCCATCATCTGACGGATGTGCGACAAGTCTTCGTGATAATTTTTTGACTCCATATAAAGAACTTTGAATTGCAAAGTTAAAATTTATTTTGAAACTGCAAAATGTTTTTTGCAGTTGAATTTAGAATTTATTTAAAAGTTGAATTTATGCGTAATGTTTGTCATTCCGTAGGAATCCAAACTATTTTCGTAGAGATTCTTTCAGAAATCGAAGATTCGACGTAGTCAATGACAAAGACACTGCTGAGTTTTCAGATGATAAAATTGAAATTAAAAATCAAATTATTTCGCTCTCAGTCTCTCTTTAATCTTCCCGATATTCTCTTTCGCATAATCTTCCAGAATCAGACTTGCACTCATCAAAATTCTTTCCGGCATCAGTTGGTCGAAATGCTCCGTTCCTTCCCACGACACTTTTTTGATAAACGCCAAAGCACCGTCGCTTCTTTTGGAAAGCGTGTCCAGAAAGGTGTTCAGTTTTTCGTCCATTTCTTCAATATTTGATGAGACGGAATGGTAAATATTGTGCTGTTCCGCCCAGTCTGCACTTCGGAAATCGGCATCTATCGCCATTACCGAAAATTGTGATTTCCCGATTTTTCGTTCCACATAAGGACCAATCACAAACGGACCGATTCCGAGATTGATTTCCGTTAAAGCCAACGCAGAATCTTTCGTAGCGAAGCAATAATCCGCACCGCAAGCAATTCCAACTCCGCCTCCCGTTGTTTTTCCCTGAACACGAACCACCACGATTTTTCCGCAGTTTTTCATCGCATTCAGCACTTTGGCAAAACCTCCGAAGAATTTTTTTGAAGTTTCCAGTTCTTCGATTTCCAGAAGTTCATCGAAACTCGCTCCGGCACAAAAGGCTTTTTCTCCGGCACTTTTTACCAAAATGGCTTTCACTTCTTTTTTTGCACCTTCCTCCAAAATGGTTTGAGCCAGTTTTTCCAAAATATGTGAGGGAAGCGAATTGCTTTTCGGTGTTCCGAAAGTGATTTCTGCGATGTTGTTTTTTAGTTCTGTATTTACGAATGTATACATAATTTAGAGCCTTTTTAAATTTTATTGCGAAAAATTTTTATAGCTATTTTGAGATGGATTTTTTGCTTCGTGTTTGAAGATTTATCGGGATAAATCAAAAATAGGAAGTGAAAAATACGCTCAAAAGAGCATCAAAATTCAGCAAAGATATTCTTTATGAGCCATAAACATAAATTTCGGTAAAATTTAAACATCTTAATGTCTTATGAAGAAAGCCTTGCCAAAAAACCTCCAAATGAGTGGAGTAATCAGTATCTCGGAGATTGTTTTGCTATAACTCATCTATAATTTTCATTATCGAAGATACGGAATTTTCGAGATTAAAAGGCATTTCGTAATTTTTTAAATTTTCGGAATATGGGCTGAAACTTTCGGGATTCTTCAGTGCTTTTTTCATTCCTTCGTAAATCCCTTCTTCGGAATTTTCCACGATTAATCCGAGTTTTCCGTCTTCCAGCATTTCGCGAACTCCGGAAACATCGGTCGCAATAATTTTTTTCTTTAAGGTAATTGCTTCAAACAAAACGGTCGGAAATCCTTCATATCTCGAACTCAAAATGTAAAAATCCGCCGCTTTGAAATACGGATACGGATTGTCGGTAAAACCCAGCATTTTTACTGTTTCATCCACGCCCAATTCGGATTTTAAATTTTTAATGTTTTCAAAATCATAACCATCGCCTACAATCAGAACTTTGTGCTTCAATCCTTCGTCCAACAATTTTTTGTGAACTTTCAGTAGCCGGTCAAACCCTTTTTGTGGAAAAACCGTTCCGACGGAAAGAAAAAGCCTCTCCCCCAACCCCTCTCCTTTGGAGAGGGGAGTTGTGGACGCCCTATCTTCCATCTTCCATCTTCCATCTTCCGACTTCCTCAAAATTTCTTCCGTATCCAAAGGATTGTAAATCCGAACAATTCTGTTTTTTTCGTCATCATTTCGGGCAAGTCTTTCAAAATCGTTCTGAATGTGTTCGGAAATGACCATAATTTTATCAAAACCGAAAAATTTTCTGATTTCTTCGTCGGTATAATTATGGAATTGTGTTTTTCTCAAATCGTTATGAATCCAGACGATTTTCTTTGAAGATTTCAACGGCGAATTGAGAATTTCATCTCTGAAACCGTGAATAGCGGCAAATTCGATGTCGTATTTTTTTCCTTTCAATTTTCCGTTATAAAGAATTTTTGGGAATTTTTTCAATAATTTCTGATAAATAACCCGGTATGCTTTTTGGGGAATGTCCTGAATACGGTTGGTGGTAATCATTTCGCCTTTGTTGAGGTACAAAATGTTAATCCATTCCGGAACTTCGGACAAATATTTTCCCGAGTAGAGATTCAGAAGCAAATCAATTTGATATTTGTCTTTCGGAAGATTTTTCAGAAAAGTAACGAGCACTTTTTCTGCGCCACCGTGCCGCAGAGAACCGATTCGGATGAGGATTTTTTTTTTATTCTTCATTTTTTGGCTTTTTCAACCTTATTCAGAGTATGAAATTCTGAAAGTTTTTTAATGTTAAATCTTCGTTTTGGAATCCATCACAATCGTTACCGGACCATCATTCATTAAGGAAACTTTCATATCTGCACCGAAAATTCCGCTTTCGGTTTTCAGTCCGGATTTTGATATTTCACTTTTAAAATAATCAAATAACGGAATTGCTTTGTCGGGCTTTGCCGCTTTGATGAAAGACGGGCGGTTTCCTTTTTTGTAATCAGCAATCAGTGTAAACTGGCTGATGCAGAGGATTTCACCTTTTATATCCAGAACGGAAAGGTTCAGTTTTCCGTCTTCATCGCCAAAAACGCGGAGATTCAGGATTTTCTGAACGAGCCAGTCGGCATCCTGTTTTTCGTCCTCTTCATCAATCCCGATGAGAAGCATAAAACCGTTTCCAACTTTACCTACAATTTTTCCGTTCACTTTCACGGAGGCTTCCGAAACTCTTTGGATAACTGCTTTCATTCTATCTGTAAATGGTTAAGGTATTATTGGCGGAATTATAGGAATAAGAGTAGGTTTTTGGAGCAATACTGGCGATTTTAGTCGGTTGTCCGGTCAAAAGAATCCATTCTGCGCCGTCTTTCGGGCAGGTGATTTTGATGTCGCTTTCCACGCTCAGCGTAGTATCATCTGCGGGGCAGAGGTGCGGAGCGTTTCTGTCGTAAACCTTGAAGCCTCCGTTGGTTCTTACCACAATCAGGCCTCTTGTTCCGGAGCTTTGCTCGTCGATATATTTCCAGCCTCCCACATTCTGAAGCTCATAATAAGCAGGAAGATTCAAATTTAGGGTAACATTGATGTAGGAATCGGGGAAGCAGCTTACGGTTTCGTTCCTTTCAGAGCATGAATTAAACGATAAAATACTGAAAATCAAAAAGATTAAAAATAAACCTTGAAAAAGTTTGTTTTTCATATCAAAAATAATTTCTATCTTTGTCAAACGAAAATTTAACAACAACATTGTCCGGCAAATGTCGGATTATTTTTTTATACTCACCTTAAATTTATTTTAGAATTATGGCAACGTATGTTACAAAAGAAGGACTGGAAAAAATGAAAGCAGAACTGGAACAGCTGGAAACCATTGAAAGACCAAAAATTACACAGCAGATTGCTGAAGCAAGAGATAAAGGAGACCTTTCCGAAAATGCGGAATACGATGCGGCTAAGGAAGCACAGGGAATGCTGGAAATGAAAATTTCCAAGCTGAAAGAAATAATTGCTGATTCCAAAGTAATCGACGAATCTCAGCTGGATACGTCCAAAGTATCGATTCTGATGACGGTAAGGCTGAAAAACCTTGCAACCAAACAGGAACAGAAATTTACGCTCGTGCCGGATAACGAAAGCGATTTGAAATCAGGAAAGATTTCTGTAAATACTCCGATTGCAAAAGGGCTTTTGGGAAAAACAGTGGGTGAAAATGCGGAAATCGTGCTGCCGAACGGAAATAAACTTTCGTTTGAAGTGCTGGAAATTTCTCTTTAAAATCATTTTTTCCGAAATTTGCAGAAAATAAGTAAAGAAATGAGTTCAATATTCACCAAAATCGTCAACGGAGAAATCCCTGCATACAAAATAGCGGAAGACGAACATCATCTTGCGTTTCTGGATGCCATGCCTTTAATGGAAGGGCACACGCTTGTCATTCCCAAAAAGGAAGTGGATTTGATTTTTGACCTCGCTTCGGAAGAATACCAGAACCTTTGGGCATTTTCTCAGGAAGTGGCGAAAAAGCTCGTGAATGTATATCCCGATAAAAGGATTGCGGTAGCAGTGGTCGGACTTGAAGTTCCGCACGCCCACATTCACCTGATGCCGATTCGGAAAATGGAGGATATGAATTTCAAAAATGAAAGACTGAAATTCACTCAGGAAGAATATACTGCCATTCAGGAAAAAATTGTGAAGGCTTAAAAAGTTATATACTATATAGTATGAACCCTTTCAGATTTTGAAGGGGTTTTAAAATCAAAAAAAATAAACAGGTTAAGAAAAAAAAATATCCTTAGCCTCAACCATAACCTTATATATTATATGGATGCTAATCAATGTTCATTCTGCGGACGGAAAAAAAAAGAAGTAGAAATACTGATTTCGGGGCAGAACGGATTTATATGCAATCACTGTATCGAGCAGGCACATTCTATCGTAAAGGATAATGTTTCTGCTAAAGACGGATTTTCTCCTGCCGAATCTGTCGGTGAATTGAAGAAGCCGAAAGAAATCAATGTATTTCTCGATAAATATGTCATCGGGCAGGAGCAGGCAAAAAAACAACTTTCCATTGCGGTTTACAATCATTATAAAAGACTGCTTCACGCTAAGGAAGAAAATAAGGAAGTAGAGATTGAAAAATCCAACATCATCATGATTGGTGAAACCGGAACCGGTAAAACGCTTCTTGCCAAAACCATAGCAAGAGAACTGAACGTTCCGTTCTGTATCGTGGATGCTACGATTCTTACGGAAGCGGGCTATGTAGGCGAAGATGTGGAAAGTATTCTGTCGCGTTTATTAATGGTGGCGGATTATGATGTGGAGAAAGCAGAAAAAGGAATTGTTTTCATTGATGAAATCGACAAAATCGCAAGAAAATCCGACAATCCGAGTATCACAAGAGATGTTTCCGGAGAAGGCGTTCAGCAGGGATTGTTGAAATTGCTGGAAGGAAGCATTGTGAATGTTCCCCCTCAGGGAGGAAGAAAGCATCCCGACCAGAAATATATCCAGGTGAATACACAGAATATTCTTTTCATTGCGGGAGGAGCATTTGACGGTATTAAAGAAATCATTGAAAGAAGACTGAATAAGCAGGCAATCGGTTTCAGTGCTGAAAAATTGAATAAAACGGAGGACGAAGAAGCTATTTTGAGCCAGATTAATGCAACGGATTTAAGACGTTTCGGGCTGATTCCCGAGCTTTTAGGGCGTTTTCCGATTATTACTTATTTAGATAAACTAACGAAAGAAACGATGATTCGTATCATGAAAGAACCGAAAAATTCAATCATTAATCAATTTGTTGAACTTTTTAAGATGGATGGCGTGAAACTTGCATTTACCGATGGCGCTATCGAAAAAATAGTAGACGAAACAATGGAAAAAGGGTTGGGTGCAAGAGGTTTGAGAGGTACTACAGAAAAAGTTTTGGAGCCTTACATGTATAGTATTGGTGAGGAAAAAGAGATTGTTCTTACGGATAAGAATATACTAAATTAAATAATAATATTTGTTATTTCAAAATTTTTTATAAATTTGCAAAAGGAAATGTTTTACAAAAAACACAAATTATAAAACAGAATTATGAGAAAAAATCTATTAACGCTAGGTAGCTTGGCTGTTTCTCTTATGCTAAGCGCGCAGACCACAACCGTGATTACGTATCTAGGAGCCGAATCATTGGTAACAGTAAACGACGGAGCTCTTGTATATTCCGGCGGTGGTTGGAAAAACGCTACAAATAGTGTAATCAACAACACAGGAGATATTATGGTAGTGGGTGATGACACTGACGATGTATTTGAGGTTTATACAGCAACGACAGGCTCTGCAGCTTTCAATCTTAAAATGTCAGATACATCCGTATATGGGCAGCTCTATATTACCGGAATTCCGCAGACCCGTATTTCCGGCGTTGTTAATAAAGAATACAAAGCAGATTCCAACAACTCAACATTAGGTACTCTTGATTATGAGCAATTAGGAAGACAGCAGGTGGCATTGCCGTTTATTGGTTATACCATCGGAGACTTGAAAAGAGACTTGGGAAGCTGGATTAATGTAACCGATACAGGATTATATTATGCAGGGCGTTTCAACGTAGCTTCCGTTTTCAAATGGCACAACAGCAGAGTTCGTTTTGACCAGATAGTTGGTGCTGATACTGATGTTTTAAAAACAGGGCTTAGCTCCCATAAACCATACGATTATTATATTCTTCCAAGAAGAACCCAAAGTGCTGACGGAACAACTTCTACAACTCAGTGGGATGCAGCCGCAACATTGAAGACGTTTATTGGAACACCGGCATCGGATGAAGATACCAATACATTAGTATCGCTTACACACGCAGCACACGTTAGTCAAAATGGTTCTATCGTGCCTGTTGATATGGGAATTAACGGTTATAAAAAAAATGCATACTACGAAACGTATAACAGCTACCTTGTTGACCCGTTCAGACCGGGAGGAGCTATCAGCCCGCTTACCAATGCGTGGGACGGTGCAGATTGGGACGATGATTTCGGAAGAAATATGTATCAGTTCGGAAACCCGTTTCTTACTAATTTAGATCTATCTAATATCATTGAAAGTGATGGAAATTCATTGAACCTTCCTGACGGTGAAGTTGTCGGAGTTGCTGTGATTGGAGCGGCAGGATTGAACTGGGACAGAAGAGGTACCAATTATCATACAGGAAATATTAATGTAGCAGAAGTTGACGGAGGAGCTTTCCAGGCTGGTGATTTGGATGTTTTGCTTATTAAGCCAATGGGAGAATTTCATTTGAAAATGGAACCTCTTGCTACTGTTACTGATACCCGCCCTTTTTCTATGAAGAATGCAAGAAGATTTTCACAAGAAGCAGAACCAGGTAATGATTATGCTGTTGCAAGTAGAACATCAGCGATTCCTGCTGACAAAGTGGTAAAACAGGTGGCTGTAGTATTGAGAGACTCTTCAGGTAATGAGCTGGGAAGAACCTATTATGCAGTTTCACAGTCTGTACCTACAGGGTATAATGATGAGCAAAAATTACAGTCATACGTAAGAGCGTATCCTATTTATACAAAAGAAGAACTTCCCGGAGGTGGTGAAGATACAAGCAGACTTGAAAATCTGTATATCAACGCTGCCAACGAAATTGATTTTGCAGGAAAGAAAATTCCTTTGGTTATAGAAAACGAAGATGCTGCATCTATCAGCTTTGAGGTATATGAAGCAGGAAAAAGACTTCAGAATGGTGCGGGACTTTCTACAGGAAAATCATTCTACATTAAGAAAGACAATACTATTACAAAAATAAATGACGGAAGCAGCATCGCTTTCGCAGAAGGAAGTTACGGTTTATACTACGACACTCCAAGTGAAGAAACTACTTTGGCGAGCAGCGATGTAAGCCTGTACCAAACAGTAGTTGCAAAAAAACAATCCGATTGGGTTATCCGTTTTGCTAAAGACTGGAAAACTGCAGACGTAGAAGTATATTCAGCAGCTGGACAATTAGTTCATTCTAATAAAAAAGTTTCTACTTCACAGGATTATATCATCCCATTGAACACTTCAGTAAACGGTATGTTTATCGTTAAAACAACTTCTGATAAAGGTGAAGTGGTAACTAAAAAAATCGTTAAATAAGTAAAACCACAAGGAATGAAAAATATATTGAATAAAAAGTTAGCAGCTTTATTGCTTTTAGTTTACGGATTTATGCTTAACGCACAAACACCGCCAACCCCTGATGAAGGTACTGAAGCTGGAGATATTGGAGGTATGAGACAACCGATTGATGATTACATCGGTATACTGATGGTGGCAGGTGTGGTTTTGATTGCCCTAATCATGTTATCCAAGAGGAAAAAAATCAGCAATATCTAATAAAAAAAACTCACTAATTTTAGTGAGTTTTTTTTATTTTTGTATATGAAAAAGATTTTATTAGCACTTACATTATGTGTTACGGCAGGACACTTCGCTGCCCAGTTTAAAATTACGGTTGCCGTTCCTGCTGAATTTTCCTCGAAAGAGGCGTATCTCTATACTTTGGATGGTTCCAAGGATATTCTCAATACTAAGCAGCTCCGCAAAGGAAATATCTGGAGTATTACGGTTTCTAAGCCATATTCCGGTATGTTGAGAATGTATTTTCCCGATACCAATGATTCTGTCAGCTTCATTTCGGAAAATAAAGATGTCAGCCTGAAACTGACGGCGGTTAACGATAAAATTACCGATGTGGAGTTCCTTGATGAAGCCAACCGGCTGATGAGTGAATTTCAGGAATTGCAGCAAAAAAAGCAATACATACTTCCTGCTCTTTATCAGATTAAAGAATATTACAAGGATCGTACAGATTTCGGAGCAGCGTTGAATAAAGAAATAGGTAAACTTTCCGAAAATCCGCCCTCAACAGAAAAATTCCCTTTTGTAGATTTTTACAGCACTAATTACAATAAATTTGTATTAAAAGAAGCCGGAAAACCATCAGTTACAGAAAAAGAAATTCAATACTTTTTAGTAAATTCCGGCGATATGCTGGAAACCTCATCTTTGATGAAACCCGTGCTTATTTCATATCTTAATCAGCCTTCCGTAAAGAAAGATATTTCAAAATCAGTAGACGAGTTACTGGCAGCTGTGAATGTGGAAACACCACGTGGGCAGACCGTTCTTTCAGAACTTATTGAGATTTTTGATTTGTACGATATGTCAGACATGAGAGACAAATACCTTGCAGATGCAAAAAACCTTAAATGTACCATCAATGACAGGCTTGCGGCAACAATCAATACCAATGTCAGCACCCAAATCGGGGCAAAATTTAAAGATTATACCTTTACTTCTGCTACAAACACCAAAGCTAAAAGCATTTACGGAGTAAAAGCAGATAAAAAAGTTATAATTTTCTGGGCGAGCACCTGCTCACATTGTGAAAAGGAAATCCCGGAAATTCTCGAAATATATAATGAACTTAAGAAAAAGAATGTTGAAGTAATCGGACTTTCAGTAGATTCTGAAAAAGATTCTTATACCAATAAAATAAAAAATCTTCCTTGGATTAACGATGCAGAGCTGAAAGGTTGGTACAGCTCTTACGCTGAAACTTATAACGTACATGCCACTCCGAGCTATTTTATTCTTGATGCAGATAATAAAATTATTGAAAAGCCCGAAAATGCAAAAAATGTAGTTGAATATTTTAAATTCAAATAATTTTGTGAAGTCTTAAATTATTTTTACATTTGCACCACCAAAAAGGCGAGGTAGCTCAGATGGTTAGAGCGCAGGATTCATAACCCTGAGGTCACGGGTTCAATTCCCGTCTTCGCTACGAATAACAAGCTGATAATCAGTATTTTAACTCTCTTGAAAAGAGAGTTTTTTTATGCTTAAATTTTGGGTACAACATAGGTACAACATTAATATGATTACTTGTTTATTTGATTTCAAAATTTTTAAAATTACATCTGCCTTTTTCAAATACAAAACGGATTCTGTTTTCCCCTTTTTGTAAAGGAAAACTTTTGATTGCTACCTTTTTCCAGATTTCGTATCCTCCTGTTTCCGTAAGCGAGATTTTGGCGAGTTCTTTTCCTTTTTCATCGGTAATTTTCAGTACCGAATCTCCCTGAGGATTGCCGTAAACGATATTCAAAGTGGAGTTTCTGTCGGTATTGCTGTTCAGCGTGAATTGCAGCCATTCTCCGTCCTCAATTTTCCCGACATAATATTCTCCGTTTGCTGATTTGTAAATATCCACACCGTCGTTTCTCATCTGGTGTCCGCTGTTCCAGTCGGAGCGCAAATGCTGACTGCTTACCCAAAGATTTTGAACATCTTTATCGAAATAGGCGGAATTAAGCCTTCCCAAATCATATTCCACAGCGTAAATTTTTCCCGGAATCTGATGTTTTTTAAACGGTTTTGCAGAAGCATCATGCACCTGTCTGAACATCGCATCAATCACATCATATTTGATTTCTACATTGTTCATTTTATAATTTTCCGCAATCTGCATCATTGTTTTTTCGGCAAATTCTCTTGACGGTTTTTCACCTCCGTTTTTCCAGTAATCCAATAGTTTTTGGTATTCGGGAGTGATTTTTACATTGGCGATTCCGGCGATGTTATCGATTTTTTTCATCGGCCAGAATGCGTAACCTATATTATGCTTATCCATTAGCTGAAGCACTTCCGTAAACCAGACATTGGAGTTTTCTCCGGTTTCTCCCAGCCAAATCGGAACGTTGTATTTTTCTCTCAGTTCCAAAGCAATTTTTATGGTATTATCATCATTAAAATTCCAGTATTTATGGAAACTCAGCGCGATATTATCATCCCACAAATCGCCCAAACCGTTGTAATTATTTCCCCAGCCGTTTCCTTCGATGAAAACGATATGCTTTTTATCGACTTTGCGAATCGCTTCCGTAATCTCTTTTTGCAGTTTCCAAAGCGGAGCATTGGATTGTTCGTCCGTTCCGTTCGGGTTTTGCCCGGTGAATGCCCAGTTCGGCTCATTGATGATGTCGTAACCGCCAATCCATGGGTCGTCTTTGTACCTTTCGGCTAATTTTTTCCAGAGTGCAACGGTTTTTTTCTGATTTTCCTCACTTTCCCAAACCGACGGTTTTGAAGTATCATAATCCGAAATATTCGCATCTTTTCCCTGACCGCCCGGAACAGCATGCAGGTCAAGAATCAGATACATTTTGTTATCAGCACACCATTTCAACAGATTGTCGGTCATTTTAAAACCATCTTCAATCCACGTGTTTTTACCTTTTACGGGCTCTTTTTCAATAGGAAGCGTATACCATTTGTAATGCATCGGAAGTCTTACGGAATTAAATCCCCATTTCGCCAGAGAATCGATATCCTGTTTGGTTACGCCGTTTTTCAGATAGGCGGAATAGAATTTTTCCTTGCCTTCCTTTCCGGCAACTTCTTCGATTTTTTCTTCGATTTTGAATTGAGGCCCTGCAAAATCTCCTGTTTTCAGCATATAGCCTTCCTGAAGCATCCAGCCTCCGAGCCCAAGACCTTTCAGAACTACATTTTCACCATTTTCGTTGACAATTTTTTGCCCTTCGATTTTCAGAAATCCTTGTGAATAAGCAAAAAGGGAAAACAGCACGAAGCCGAGCAGAAAATGTTTTTTCATGATGTAAATTTTCTCTAAATGTAGGAAAAATTTCATTGTCTCAAAATGATAATTTTCCTTACAATAAAGATATTCTGAAATTTTTATGAGAAAAGTTTACGAAATCCAAAGTTGTTCTTCTTTCTCAATTTTCCGGATTCCATCGAATTTTTTTTGAACGTCCATTCTCAAAATCATTTGTTGTAGAATTTTTTAGTAAAATAAGAAACAGGAATTCCGATGCAGAAAAACAAAATGGCGATTGCAAGAATGGCTTTGCCCCAATCGAAATCAGAAGTTCCGATTCTGCTCATAGGAATAACGATTCTCTGTGTGATAAACCACGCAGAAACAGCGATTAACAAAGCATTGAAAAGAATGTTTTTTTGAAAAAAAGAAATTTTGGGATAGATGAAAAAGAATACAGATGTAATCGCAAAAGCAATAAAAAAATGCACCAAAAGCCCGAACAAAATATATCCGAAATCTCCGGAATAAGCCGCTTCGCCGAATATTCCGCTTGCAATAAACTGCAATATAACTTTCGGCATCAAACCTTTGGAAATGTAGGCTTGAACAAATGCCGCTAAAATATCCAGAGCTCCTGCAATCAAGGTTGTTTTAAAAATATTTTTCCACATTGTTTTGATTTTTTTATTAAAGAGGTTAATAATGCAAATATAATTTTTCAGAATATGAATATCATTCCAAATCAACTAATCATTTTCACAATCTCCAAAGCCACTTTCAAGGCTTCCGTTCCGTCTTCCAGAGAAACCTGAATCGGTTCGTCTTTCAAAATAGCATCAGCAAAGGAATTTAATTCATCTAAAATCGCATTATTCGGTTGAATGTTCGGATATTCAAACAAAATCTGATTTTTTTCGCCGTCCGCATTTTCAATAATCATATCGAAATCACTCGGGTTTTCGGGAGCAGGTTTCATTCGGATAACTTCGGCTTTTTTCTCCAAAAAATCGACGGAAATATACGCATCTTGCTGGAAAAATCTGGATTTTCGCATCGCTTTCATCGAAATCCGGGAAGTGGTAAGATTCGCGACACAGCCGTTTTCAAACTCGATTCTCGCATTCGTAATATCGGGCGTTTTGGAAACCACGCAAACTCCCGAAGCGTGGATATTTTTCACTTTCGATTTCACAATGGAAAGCAGAATATCCAAATCGTGAATCATCAAATCCAAAACCACGGAGACGTCCGTTCCTCTCGGATTAAATTCCGCCAGACGATGAATTTCAATGAACATCGGATTTTTGATAAAATCTTTCGTGGCAATGAACGCCGGATTGTAGCGTTCAACGTGTCCAACCTGTGCTTTGATACCGTTTTCACGGCATTTGTAGAGAATTTCTTCCGCCTGTTGAAGCGTTTGTGTTACCGGTTTTTCAATAAAAAAATGAATGCCTTTTGCAATGGCTTTCATTGCGTAATCGTAGTGATAAACGGTTGGCGTTACGATGTCCAGCATCTGAATTTCAGACAGCAATTCGTCGAAATTTTCGTAATATTTGTAACCGAATTCGGCTTCTAATTTTTTTCCGTTTTCCGCATCAGCATCGTGAAAACCGACCAAATCGTATTTCTCGGACTGATTCAAAAGTTTCAAATGGATTTTCCCAAGATGACCTGCACCTACTAAACCGGCTTTAAGCATAGAAATTTTGTTTTTTCAAATTTACTTCTTTAACGCAAAGACGCAAAATTAATTTTAAAATTAAACTGTTATACACTTGCAAAAATTTTAAACGCAATGAACGCAAAGGTTCTTTTTTTACTACTAATCTCTTTATTTTTAACGTTCGCAAAGGCACTTCGTTTAGCAAAGTAAAACGTCCATCTTGGCTGAGTGAAACGCCCTTGCGAACGAAAAATATTTTCAATCATATAAAAAATCCTTTGCGTTCCTTGCGTTTAAATACTATTTTTGTGAAATGCAGGATTCATTTTTACATAAAGGAAAACGTAAAATTTTAGTGGAATATCTTCGGGATAAAATCGGGATTTCGGACGAAAATGTGCTGAAAGCGATGAATGAAGTTCCGCGTCATCTCTTTATTGAAAGCATTTTTGAAGATTATGCGTACGAAGACCGTGCTTTCCCGATTGCTTCCGGACAAACCATTTCGCACCCTTCCACAGTTGCGGAACAGACCGAACTTTTGGAAGTAAAATCCGGCGAAAAAATTCTGGAAATCGGAACGGGTTGCGGTTATCAGACTGCGGTTTTATTAGCGATGAATACGCTTGTTTATACCGTTGAACGCCAGAAAGATTTATTCGATTTTTCTAAAAAGAAACTCCGTGAAATGCATTTGTACCCGAAATTTCAAAGTTTCGGGGACGGTTTTGCCGGACTTCCTACGTTTGCACCTTTTGACAAAATCATCGTAACCTGCGGTGCGGAAATTTTGCCGACCGAACTTCTGAAACAATTAAAAACCGGCGGAAAAATGGTCATTCCTCTCGGAAAAACCGATGAACAGATTCTTTACCGCTTCACGAAAATTTCCGATAAGGAATTTGAAAAAGAAGAATTTGGGGCATATAAATTCGTTCCGATGCTGAATAATACGAATAAGTAAATGTTGAGGAGTTGAGGAGAGATTGAGTTGAGACGAAAAACAAACTCCCAAACTCTCCAACTCCCAAACTCAAATTATCCCATAATATGAAAACCGCCGTCCACGTGACGGATTTCGCCTGTGATTCTGGTCTCTTTCCGGAAAAGATGAACGATTTCGTGCGCCAAATCTTCGGGTAGCGCATTTCCCAGCGGACTGATTCGATTTGCTCTTTCCACATCTTCGGTTTTCAAAGTAGCGTTTCCGGCTTTGCTTCCCATATAAGGCGAAAATCTGATGGCATTGGCGCGGATTCCGTATTTTTTCCCGAGTTCGTAAGCCATTTCTATGGTCAGCCTTTCGAGGGCGGCTTTGGCGATACTCATATTGATGTATGGGAAAAACGACACTTTTTCCGCAGCGATATAACTGAGCGAAACAATCGAAGCACCGTTTTGCAAAACGCCGTTTGCGAGCAAAGCGTGACAGAGCGTAACCAGCGAAAATGCGGAAACGTTCATCGTGTCGTTAAATTCTTCCGCAGTAACTTCCAGCATTGGTTTTACCGATTTGTTCCTGATGGTTTTGTCCATTGCAATGGCGTGAAGAAATCCGTTGAGTTCAATATGTTTTGTTTTCAAATCATCGGAAAAATGGCTGAGACTTTCCGGCAATGTTACATCGAGCGGAGCGGTATAAACATCATTTCCCAAAACTTTTTTGCAGGCATTTTCAAAATCTTCGTAGTTTTTGCCCAGAAATGCTTCTGCTTTTTCGGAAAGATTTTTGTGAAACGGCGTTACGCCCAATCCTGTGCAAACGACTTTTCCGTTGTTTTCAAGGATTTTTTCGGCGGTTTTCATTGCGAGAGAATTTTCGTCCGCAATTCCCGTAATAAGGAAAGTTTGGTTTTCTAACATAATTTTTTGGTTGTCAGTTGATGGTTGTCGGTTGATAGCGGTTTTTAATCCGTTTATTGTTTTTTCAGCAAATTTTCTATTAATTTATACAGTTGAGTCATATTTTCAACGACTTCTGCGGGGATTTGATTGTTGATGGTAACACTACTGTAAATATTACCAACGGCGGAATTGTTGTTATTATCCGTGTTGTTTTGCACAATGTGGTCATCTAAAAAATAGCGGGAATCTACTTTGAAATAATTACATATTTTTTGCATAAACAGAAAATCCAGTTTTTCTATTTGTCCGTTTTCTATTTTGCTGAGATAACTTTGGGTAACTTCCAATTCATACGCCAAATCTTCCTGAGAAATGTTGTTTTGTTCCCGAAGTTGTTTTATTTTGAAACCGATATCCATACGTTAAAAAATTGAGATGGTAAATATAATGTTTTTTACAATTCTTTCTTTATTCCGAATGGAATGTTTTTTATTCCAAATGGAATTGCACAGGAATCAATTTTTTTAAAATTTTGGAGTGTCAATAATGACACATAACAAACTAAATTTTTAACATTATGAAAAAGATTAAAACAATTCTTTTATCAGGATTTGCGGTTGCGGCTACCATAGCAACTTTTACATTGTCTGTCAAAGACAATTCATTAGAAAGTCTTCGTGCTAATGCAAAATTAGAAGGCGGTACAAAATGCGTTGCAACTACAAATTGTGATTGTCAATCGGATTCTACTGGGACTATTTACAATGGTTACAAAAAGCAACCTATTACGGGTAACTAAAATTATAGTCTTAAAAACACTAATAATGAGGGGTGGTTTTGTTATCCCTCATTATTTTTAACTAATTAAATATTAAGTTTATGAAGTGCTTCTGTTTTTTTTCTAATTTCTGTTTTTTGTTAATTTGTTTTTGTTGCAATCAAAATAATGACAAATATGTTGAATTTGAAATTATTGAAAACAAAGAAAAAATTACTTCATTTAAAGTTAATAAAACTCAACATATTTCTTTGAAACCCGAAAACATACACGGTATTTTTACGGAAATTGCTGTTGTTGATAGTTTGCTTGTGTGCGGAAATTTGAGGTCGGAAAAGTTATTAAACATATACTCGCTGAAAAGTAAAAAACTTTTAAAAGAAATTATACAAAGAGGAACGGCGAAAAACGAAGGCTTATCAAGTGCAAGTTTGTATATTCAAAATAATAACATTCCATTTATTTACACTTATGATATAACATTAGGTAAACTTTTCAAGATTAATTTAAAAAACACCGAGATAGAAAAAGAAATCCATTTGACGGGCGATTTAAAAAATTTAATTTTTCCCAGTATAATTAATGACAGCATACTTTTGGCTACAACTTATGCTTCGGATGACAATAGGTATTTTTATGCAAATATTCAGAGCCTGTTTAAAAATTAAATTACAAAAATTCGTATGAAGATAATTTTGTTAAAAATATTTCATAAATAAATGATTGTCAGTTGTTTATGTTGAATATTTTTCGTAACTTGTTGGTTCTAAATCAA
>JASGDB010000049.1:0-11189 GCA_049841315.1 Bergeyella sp.
ACGCTAAAAAAATCCGAAAGGGATTTGCCGTATCAATAGCTCCGAATAAAATTCGGTTTTGATACGGCAAAGAAATTTTTTGTAATTTTGTCTGAAATCAAATCGTTATGGAAACGACAAAACAAAAAACCGCAAAAAAAACAACAGAAAAAGAAACCAAAAAAGTTTCTAAAACGTGGTTGGCTTTCCTTGAATTAGCCAAAGACAAAGGCAGAATAACCGATATGAAAGCCGTGCTGAAATAAGTATGAGATATTTGCTCGACACAAACATTTTAGCATTTCTGGTCATCGGCGACAAAGACAGTATTTCTGCTGATGTTTCCGAGATTATAAGCGATTATAGCAATCAAATCTGCACGAGTTCTATTGCCGTTTTTGAGTTGATACAACTTTACAAAGCAGGGAAAGTTAAACCAAAAGCATTTAAATCTGCAATCGAAATTCAAAACGCAATCGAAAACCAACTGTATATCAAAGTTTTGCCTTTCGGAAATCAACAAACGGCAACTTTGGCAGAACTTGTTCCTGTAGAAAATCATAAAGACCCCTTCGACCACGCCATTATTTCTCACGCCATAAGCGAAAAACTGACGCTCGTTTCTTCCGACAGGCAGTTTGAAAAATACACTTCCCAAAAACTAAATTTTGTTTTCAACAAACGCTGAAACGCTCAAAAACCCAGAAGGGATTTGACAACAATAGCCACCGAATAACATTCTGGGGGTGCGAACTGTTATACAATGACCATATTAAATCATTTTTTTGTGAACTGAACATTTTATTTATTCAAACATTTGGTTCACAAAAATAACTATTTTTATTTTATGGACAAAATTTGTGCTAATATTTTTGCTTTTGTTGAATTAAGTAGTTGATAGTTTTTAGTTGTCAGTTGATAGTCTGAAATTCAAGACTTTAAAAACTGAAAAAGTATGATTAATTATTTGCAAGAACTTACAACGGAAGAATTTTGCAAAAACAATTAATTTCAGCCCGAAATGTAGCGGAAAGGGGGAGAGAACACCCAAAAAGCGACATCACACAAACATCACAACTTAAATGGTGATTGATAATCAATGAGTTGCAAAGGTGGTTTTGCGATGGAGAAACGGAAAGTGGTGTTGGGAATTTTTGGTTGCCTGCAAATAATTTTTAAGGTTTAAAAAATATTATTTGGAAAATGTTACCTGATTAGCTAACTTTGCCTAATGAAAATTAAAACTCAATGGAGGATAACTTTATTCGGGAGATTGAATACTATGAACATTATTATCTCGAATTCTTTGAAAGCCTGAAACCCGAAGTTCGGAAAAAATTCAACTGGACTTTGCAGTTAATTGCAACTTTGGACAGAGTTCCTGAAAAATATTTTAAGCATATCACAAACTCGTCCGGAATTTATGAGCTAAGAGTAGAGTTGGGCTCAAACATTTATCGGGTTTTCAGTTTTTTCGATAAAGGAAATTTGGTGGTTTTGGTCAATGGTTTTCAAAAGAAAACACAGAAAACACCAAAGAAAGAATTGGAATTAGCAGAAAAATTAAAACAAGAATATTTAAGCAAAAAATATGGAAAATAACATAAAAACAACCTCTTTTAGAAGTCATTTGGACAGCCAATACGGAGAAAGAGGAACGGAAGAAAGAGAACAATACGAACAGGAATTTGAGGCTTTTAAACTTGGGGTAATGCTCCAAGAATTACGGAAAGAAAAAGGGCTTACCCAAGAGCAACTCGCCGAAAAATGCGGAACGACAAAAACCTACATTTCGAGAATTGAAAACAACGCAAGTGACATCAGACTTTCAACTTTGATGAGAATTATCAGAGAAGGACTTGGCGGAAACCTCAGACTGAATGTGAATATTTAAGAGTTTCCTAAATTTATTGAAGAATTTTACTGTAAAATTATTCAATAAGATGAAAGAAGCCTTGTCAAGGTTTAGAACCTTGACAAGGCTGGTTTCCTTAATCTGATTTTTTGGATAAAATATGGATATTTGTTTAGTGTTTGGAAAAATCGTAGCAGCGAAACTTTCAAAAATTAAAAAGTTTCGCTGTTTGTTATAACAGCGAAACTTTATTTTTTATATCTTTGTCGCTGTTATGATACTACGCAGTCAATATATCGCAGCATTACAGAAACTGAAAGACATCAATCTGATAAAAGTAATCACAGGCATCAGGCGGACAGGGAAATCTACGCTGTTCCGGCAGTTTCAGGAAGAACTGAAAAAATCGGGCGTGAAGCCCAAAAATATCATTTCGCTCAATTTGGAAGAAATGGAAAACGAAGCCTTGCTCGACCGTCATATTCTGTATAATCACATCATCAGCAACATCAATCCGAAACAGAAAAATTATGTTTTTTTAGATGAAATCCAGAATGTTCCGCAATTTGAAAAATTGGTGGACAGTCTTTTTGTCAAAGAGTACATAGACCTTTATATAACGGGGTCAAACGCTTATTTTTTGTCATCGGAACTGGCAACTTTATTGACGGGGAGATACATAGAAATTCAGATGCTGCCCTTGTCGTTTTCGGAATTTTCCGAGCCTTATCCCGAACACAAAAACAAGCAGGAAATTTTTGAAGATTATATGCAATACGGCGGTTTTCCCGAAGTCTCAAATATGTTGCACAGCCCGGCAAAAGACCGGATAAACAGTTATTTGTCAAGCGTTTTCCGCACGATTGTTGAGAAAGATATTATGAAACGGAATTTAATCCGTTCAAAATTTGATTTTGATATGCTTACCGAATTTATGCTGGATTCCGTAGGAAGTTATGTTTCGCCCAACAAAATTGCCAATACGATGACTTCCAACGGCAACAAAATCAACAAAGAAACGGTGGATAATTACATCAAAAATCTTGCGGACAGTTTTGTTTTATACAAAGCGCAGCGATATGATATAAAAGGCAAAAAACTCTTGCAGACCATCAACAAATTTTATGCGGTGGACATCGGAATTATCACGGCAATATTGGGCAGAAATTCACGCATCAACAGAGGGCATTTGCTGGAAAATGTGGTGTATTTGGAACTTTTGAGAAGATACAAAACCGTTTTTATCGGTAAAAATGCGGAAAAAGAAGTGGATTTCATTGCAACCGATATAAACGGAGAAATTGCCTATTATCAGGTTGCACTTACGGTTCGTGATGAGAAAACATTGGAAAGGGAATTGTCGGCATTAGCGAGTATCAAAGATTTTTTTCCGAAATATCTCATCACGCTTGACCCCGAAGAAACCGCACACAATGGCGTGAAACAGATAAATGCCGTAAATTGGCTATCGCAGAATTAGAACTTAATCAAATCCCCTCCGCCAAATCCTGCAGTGTAGGAAATTTCTAACAGCGAAACTTTTTATTTATTGTTCCAAATAATTATCTCGGTTGATGACTTGATAACTTGCATCAGGGTAATTTTGAGCAAATGCCGCAGGAACTTTTGGTATTTTGTCACCCCATTTCAATTCAAAAGCCGAAATTTTTCGGCCAACAGAAATTTCTATCAGGTCTATTTCTTTTTGGTCGTAAGGGTGAGCAGCATTGTTTTTCCCACCCGCCTTGCCCCGAAAATAAGACTTGCTTTTTGCGGTTTGATGCTTTCTATCACTTGTTTTTCGATAATCCGTGTCAGCATTGCCAATTATTTTTCAGCAGAATTAGTAAAATTATTCGATGTGTTGAAAAATTTTACTGTAAAATTCTTCAATAAAATGAAAGAAGCCTTGTCAAGGTTTAGAACCTTGACAAGGCTGGTTTCCTTAATCTGATTTTTTTGGATAAAATATGGGTATGATATAGCTATTTTTTCGCTTTTTTCAGCAGTTCTTCAATGGCTTTTTGGTCTTCCAAATCGGCTTGGAGGGCTTCGGTTTTTTTGCGTTCGCTGTCAAAAACTTCGTATTCTTTTTCGGCAAAATCTTTGGCTTTTTCGTGGCTTACTTTTCCTTTGTCTAACAAAAGTGGTTTTCGGCTAAATTGTATCACACTTTCTGCCTCCTGTTTCCAAAAATCAATACTTAATGGTGTTTGCTCTTTTACCCGAAGTTCGGCAGTGTCCAAAAACAGCGTTACCATTCGGTTGAGCGTATCTATTTCGTCTTCGGACAAATAATTTTTGGCGATGATGACATCTTCTTTACGAACACGGCTACCTTTCCACGAGGTCAGCCCCATATTGAGTTCTTCGGCTTTGGCTCGTTGCATAATAATCTCGGCTGCGGTATGTTTGGTGGTAGCAAAAAGCAATTTGTTTTGCACTTCGGCAAAAAATAATTCAGTTTTTTTATCGGTTTTGTCGTAATCTTCGCTGAGCATAAACAAATCACGGATTTTTTGATAAAAGCGTTTTTCCGAAGCCCGAATATCACGAATACGAGCCAATAACTCGTCAAAATGGTCTTTGCCAAAGTTTTTGCCTTGTTTCAAGCGTTCGTCATCTAACACAAAACCTTTGGTAATAAATTCTTTGAGCGTTTGCGTAGCCCAAATACGAAATTGTGTCGCTTGTTTGCTATTTACCCGATAACCTACGGCAATAATGGCATCGAGATTGTAGAAATCCAACTCTCGGCTTACCTCTCGGTTTCCTTCGATTTGAACTACTCGAATTTTTCGAGTAGTTGCGATTTCTTCCAATTCGCCTGTTTTGTATATTTCCTTTAAATGGTAAGTTATCGTATGACTTTCCACACCAAACAACTCTGCCATTGCCTTTTGTGTTAGCCAAAACGTTTCGTCTTCAAACCGCACCGAAACCGATATTTTTCCTTGCGGTGTTTCGTATAATATAATATTGCTCATTGGTTTGTTTTTTAAATAATTAAAAACCTAAATCGTTTCAATCAATTCATCAACCGTCCACGTTTCGGGAAGGTCGAGTTTTTTGCGGATGCGATACCAATTGGTATGAATACTTTGCGGAGAAACGCCCAACGCCGATGCCATTTCTTTTCTGGAAAAATTGAGTTTTGCCAAAGAAAGAAAGCGGGTTTCGGCAGGAGAAATTTGCGGATATTTTTCTTTTAATTTATTCAAAAACCCCGAATGTACCTGCTCGAAAAGCGTTTTGAATTGCGTCCAGTCTTCTTCGGTGAGAATGGTTGATTGTTGCATTTGCGCAAAAACAGTGCTGTCGGTTTCCGGACGTTGTTCCGTTAGTTTTTGTTTTAAATCTTCTATCAGGTTTTCTTTTTGAAGTATGCGTTCGGTAAAGCGGTCGAGGTTGATTTTGGCGGTTTCGAGTTCTTGCGCCGCTTTTTGCAGTTTCAAATCTTTTGAAAGTTGTTTCTTTTTTTGGTAAAAATAAATAAGTGCTGTTGCTCCACACAAGATAACCACGAGAAACAGAAACAAACCTCTTTCGGCTATCTTTTTTTCACGTTCCAAAATAGCGGCAGACTGGCGTAATTTTTCTTTTTGCAGGTCTATCTTTTGTTGTGCCCGAAACAATTTCAGCGCGCTGAACCTTTCGTTATATTTATTGATTGCGACGACTGTGGAATCCATATATTGCTTGGAGCGGTTGGCATCGCCTTTACTCATATACCATTTGCTCATTACGGGATAAAGAAGCCGTAACCGTTCTTTTTGCCCCGATTTCTCAATGTATTCCTGTGCTTTGTCGATAAACGATTTGGCTTGTTCCATTTTGCCTTTACTCCGATAAATATCTGCCAACGAAATAGCGGCTCCGGCTGCGCAACCATAGTCGTTTTCGGCAACAGCACCATAAAAATCGGTTTCCAACAGCGCAATAGCATCGTCATATCGTTGCCGAAAATACATATTGGTTCCCATATTGCCGATGGCTATTCTTTTCCAGACTTTGGCTTCGGGAAAAGTGTTATCGAGTATTTTTTTGAAGTAATAATCAGAACTGTCGAGTTTATTTTCTTGCTGGTAACACAATCCCAGAGTGTTTCTGGCGGTATTGATGACGAAAGTGTTAAACGTATTTTCGGGCAGCGAAATGGCTTTTTTGAAGTATTTTTCGGCAATACCATAATCCTGAAAATAATAATACGCTTCGCCAATCTGCATCAAATCTCTCGCCATTTCGGGATAATCATCGGCATTGATTTTTGCCAATTCGTTGTCCAGCAGCAGGTATTGCTCGAAAGCCAGTTCGTAATTTTTTTCCAGTTTCCAGTAATATTCTGCCAAAGCCCGCAAAGAACGCGCCCGCAGAAAATCGACATTTTCTTTGGTCGTTAATTCCAACTGTTCTTTCAGCTTGCGGAGCGAAACATCTTTGGGTTGGTTCAGATAAAAAGTACTCCAAAAATTAAGGAAAAAATCGACATTCAGTTCTAATCGTCTGTCGTTGTTTTTTCGGGCAAATGCTTTTATTTCTTCGGCTTTTTTTATTCTCTGCGCATTGTCTTTTATGTCAATCAAATCTTTGTACATAGAATGAATGCCGAGAACATTTTCTTTGTAAGGCTTATGAAGCAGCGGTTTGTATTTTGAAACAGAATCAACATCGGTAGCCGAATATAGTTTGATTGTTGAGGCAAATAATAAAAAAAGAAAGATTTTTATTTTCATAGAGGTATTATCGGGTAAAATTACACATTTTGAAGGTTTTTAAAAAAAATGAAGTTAAAAAAATCAAAAATTACGTTTTATAATTTCATATATTTGCTGACATTTGTTGATAACATTTTATTCTGAAATCAAATGATAAAAAGCAATAAAAAACTGGCAATAGATTTCGACGGAACGATTGTGGATGATGCTTATCCGGGAATCGGTAAACCGAAAACTTTTGCTTTCGATACCTTAAAAAGACTTCAATCTGAAGGTTACAGACTGATTTTGTGGACATACCGTCACGGAAAATCATTAGAAGAAGCCGTGGAATTTTGCCGTAAAAACGGAATTGAATTTTACGCCGTAAATTCAAGTTTTGAAGGTGAAGTTTTTGATTCTGCGGAAGCATCAAGAAAAATTGATGCCGACCTTTTTATTGACGACCGTAACCTCGGAGGCTTTCCGGGTTGGGGAGAAATCTATAACATCATCAACGAAAAAATCGAATTCCGTGTGGATGGAGGAGAGGTTTTAGCGTACTCAAAACTGAAAAAAGAGAAGAAAAAGGGATTATTTTGGTAAAATATTAATACTTTTTTGTTTTTTCGTGTTTCTGTCTTTTGTTTTATATTAATGCATCAACACTTTTACGAAAAAATAAAAAGACAGAAAATCTTAAATACAAAACATTGATACATTTAAAATCACTCGAAGAAATCTATCTGATAAAAGAATCTGCTCAGCTGGTATCCAAAACCTTAGGAATGCTTGCTAAAGAAATAAAACCGGGTGTAAAAACCATTAATCTTGATAAATTAGCATATGAATTTATCAAAGATAACGGCGGTGAACCCGGATTTTTAGGAATGTACGGATATCCGAAAACGATTCAGACGTCGCCTAATGAGCAGGTTGTACACGGTATTCCTAATGAAATTCCTTTGGAGGACGGTGATGTTTTATCCGTAGATTGTGGTGTGTTTATGAACGGTTTTTACGGCGACCATGCGTATACATTTGAAGTTGGAGCAATTTCTGATGATAAAAAAAAACTTTTGAGAATCACCAAAGAATCTTTATATAAAGGTATCGAACAGTGCATTCGCGGGAAAAGAGTAGGAGATATTTCCTATGCGATACAGTCGTATTGCGAAAAGGAAGGATACGGTGTGGTTCGTGAACTCGTAGGACACGGTTTGGGAAAAAAAATGCACGAAGACCCGCAAGTCCCGAACTATGGAAGGCAGGGAAGCGGAAAAGTGTTGAAAGACGGAATCGTTCTCGCCATTGAACCAATGATAAATATGGGAACAGAAAAAGTGAAATTCCATAACGACGGCTGGACTGTAACCACTCTGGACAACAAACCGTCCGCTCATTTCGAGCATGACGTAACGATTATCAACGGAAAACCGGTTTTGCTTTCCACATTCCGCTATATACATGAAGCGTTGGGAATTCAGAGTGGTGAAGAGGATGGTTTTCAGTATGACTGGTAATTTTTGCAAAATTGAAAAAAACAGCAAGGTTTTTATTAAATAAAATTCCCCGTCCGTGGCTTATCAAAATGAGCATTTGGGCGCGCCCTTTTATTTATTTATTTTTCAAAGGCGACAGGTTTACCGATCCGATTGACGGAAAATCTTACCGGAAATTTCTCCCTTACGGCTACGGAAAACAGCGCGAAAATGCCCTTTCTCCTGGAACATTAAGTCTGGAACGCCACCGCCAGATGTGGCTGTATCTGGAAAATGAAACCGATTTTTTTACCCGAAATCTAAAAGTGCTCCACATCGCTCCCGAACAGGAATTTTTGAGAAGATTCAAAAAAATGAACAATCTCGATTACACTTCCGCAGATTTGTTTTCCCCGATTGTGGATGTGAAAGCGGATATTCTGAATCTGCCTTTCGGAGATGAGGAATTCGATGTAGTGATATGCAATCACGTTCTGGAACATATTATTGACGACCGCAAAGCCATGTCCGAACTTTTTCGGGTGATGAAAAAAGGCGGTTGGGGAATCGTTCAGGTTCCCATGAAAAACGCTCTGGAGAAAACGTATGAAGATTTTTCCATCACCAATCCCAAAGAACGGCAGAAACATTTCGGGCAGTACGACCATGTCCGCTGGTACGGAATGGATTATTTCGACAGACTGAAAAATGCAGGCTTTGAAGCAGAAGCGAATTATTATTCCCAAAAATTTTCCGAAGAGGAAATCGGTAGATTGGGTTTAAACAGAAATGAAATTCTTCCGGTGGTTTTTAAACGATAGGTTTGATTTTCGGGGTACGGGATACGAGGTAAAGCCGCTTATTACGATGATTTTTCCGGAATTTTAATCCAAATTCAAAAGCAGAAAGCCGATTGCCAAATGCTTTCCGAAAAACATGATAAAAATCTTCTTTTGGGGAATTGCAGTTTTCACAAGAATCATTATATTTGCGCAACGAAAAAATTTAGTAATGGCAAACCAAATAAAAGGAAAAATTTCTCAGATTATCGGCCCGGTAATCGATGTTGTATTTACTGAAGTTGAAGAACTTCCAAAAATCTATGACGCACTGGAAGTAACCAGAGAAAACGGAGAAAAAGTAGTTCTTGAAGCGGAACAGCACATCGGTGAAGACACTGTAAGATGTATTGCGATGGATGCTACGGACGGACTTCAGAGAGGTCAGGAAGTAATCAGCTACGGAAGTCAGATTACGATGCCGACCGGAGAAAACGTTTACGGAAGACTTTTCAACGTAGTAGGAAATGCAATCGACGGACTTCCTGATATTTCCAAAGAAAACGGATTGCCAATTCACCGTGAAGCTCCGAAATTCAACCAGCTTTCCACTTCTGCGGAAGTGCTTTTCACCGGAATTAAAGTAATCGACCTTATCGAACCTTATGCAAAAGGAGGTAAAATCGGTTTGTTTGGTGGTGCAGGAGTAGGTAAAACCGTATTGATTCAGGAATTGATTAACAATATTGCAAAAGGGCACGGCGGACTTTCCGTATTCGCAGGAGTAGGGGAAAGAACAAGAGAAGGAAACGACCTTTTGAGAGAGATGCTGGAATCGGGAATTATCAAATATGGTGACGATTTCATGCACTCTATGGAAAACGGGGGTTGGGATTTATCCAAAGTGGATTCCGAACTGATGAAAGATTCCAAATGTACATTCGTATTCGGACAGATGAACGAACCGCCGGGAGCAAGAGCGAGAGTAGCGCTTTCCGGACTTACGGTTGCAGAATATTTTCGTGACGGAGACGGAGCAGGACAGGGAAGAGATGTGCTTTTCTTCGTAGATAATATCTTCCGTTTTACACAGGCAGGTTCTGAGGTGTCTGCGCTTTTGGGACGTATGCCGTCTGCGGTAGGCTACCAGCCTACTTTGGCTTCCGAAATGGGTGCGATGCAGGAAAGAATTACTTCCACTAAAAACGGTTCCATTACCTCTGTACAGGCGATTTACGTACCAGCGGATGACTTGACAGACCCTGCGCCGGCAACCACATTTGCCCACCTTGATGCAACTACGGTATTAGACAGAAAAATTGCTTCCCTCGGTATTTATCCTGCGGTAGACCCGCTGGCGTCTACTTCCAGAATTCTTACTCCGGAAATCCTTGGAAACGAGCATTATGACACCGCTCAGAGAGTAAAAGAAATTCTTCAGAGATATAAAGCACTTCAGGATATCATTGCGATTCTTGGTATGGAAGAACTTTCCGAAGAAGATAAACTCGTAGTATACCGTGCAAGAAAAGTTCAGAGATTCCTTTCTCAGCCTTTCCACGTAGCAGAGCAGTTTACGGGTATTCCGGGAGCTTTAGTGGATATTAAAGACACTATTAAAGGATTCAACATGATTATCGATGGTGAGCTGGATAAATATCCGGAAGCCGCTTTCAACCTTAAAGGAACGATTGAAGAAGCCATCGAAGCAGGAGAAAAAATGCTTGCCGAAAACGCATAAATTATTAACAATTTGAAATTTGAAATTTGAAATTTGAAATTCTAATCGAACAGTTTCAAATCTCGAATCTCGAATCTCGAATCTCAAATTTGTTTATATGAACATAAAAATTTTAACTCCGGAATCTGTAGTCTTTGAAGGCGAAGTGGAATCAGTTCTTCTTCCCGGAAAAAACGGCGATTTCCAGATTATGAAAGACCACGCGGCTATTGTATCTTCTTTGATAAACGGAAATGTAAAATTGTACACTTCCCAGATCGCTGAACAATATGCCAAGAATTTCAAAAAAGAAAACGAAGCGAAAAGCTCCTTTTCTTTTAAAATCAAAAGCGGAGTGGTTGAGTTTAATAACAACAAAGGAATTATTCTTGCCGAATAAATTTCCTTTCCATACAGATAAAATTCCCGAAGATTTTCTTTGGGAATTTTTTGTTTAAAAGTTTTGGCTCTTCGCCATTTTGTATGGAAAAAAAATATCCATATTATTTTAAAATGACATCGGAAACGGAGGCGTTAAAAATTTTAAAGAATTTTTGTTAAGAAATTTCCACTGTTCGAGGGCGGGACAAAGTTTCATTATGCGACTAATTTAGGTTTCCGCCCGAGTTTTGGAAATTTTAGAAAATTGTTTAAAATTTTAGCCGAGTTTCCAAGTCTTGA
>JASGDB010000050.1:0-20103 GCA_049841315.1 Bergeyella sp.
CTATATTTTTTAACGCAACGTTCGCAAGGGAGTTTTTAAAATTTTTGTAAATATTTTCCGTCCGCGAAGGCGTAAAACTCAGCCAAGACTTTGCGTTATTCGCTAAGTTTTACGCCTTTGCGAGCTTAAAACATAATAATATTTGCAAAAAAAATTTTGCGAACGTTGCGTTTAAAAGCTCATTTAAAATTTTTTCTATATACATAACAAGCAAATTTACCCTTTTTTAAAGGCTTCCAACGTGGAATATTTTTGTGTTTTATAGAGTTTTACAATGCTGTTGAAAATTTTGTCGCGGAGCATAAAACCGATAATTCCTAAAATTCCGATAACCGCAACTGCCGGATAGATTCCGAAAAAATATTTTACAGCCGCGAAAACTATCATTGGAAGAAGCATCTGCGGAATCATTAACAGCATAATTTTCATATTGAAATTATTTTTTCCGCCGCCGAATGCTTTGGCATTGGAATTCAGGTCAATCGGCTGTTTGTTGAACGCTCCTGCAAGTAACGTGATATAACAGTTCACTCCTAAATTGTACAATCCTGCCGCCACGATTGTCAGATAATATTCCCAATCCAGAAGAACGTACGCCGTTGCCAGAATCATCGAAGCCAGCGTTCCGAAAACCAGCAGCGTCCATTTTCCTTTCAGGTATTCTTTGTAAGGAACTTTCTGCGTAAGCATCAGCGGATAATACGAGCTGTCCCACGCCGGAACTCTCTGCCCGAACATCAGCATAAAACCTCCCGTAACAAAAATTCCCATGAACATTTTCATAAAATCACTTGTATAGCTGTCCACAAAAACCAGCAGTCCGTAAAATAAAAACAATATTCCCGCAATAAGAGCAGAACGTGCCGCCTTACTCCTTTTCAGCAGACGGATATCATTGTTGATGAAAGTTCCGGTAACGCCGTAACGGTTGAGAAATTCGATATTTTCGGTTTTTCCTTCCGCTTTTTTCAGTTCAAGACCTTTGTCGAGGTAAAAATTACCGTAAATATTTTTGTATGCGAGATAAGCCAGAAGCAGAGTCAGCAGAACAGGAATCAGAAAAACGCCGTAATACCGGTAAAAACTGTAAAAGATTTTTTCCGAAAACTGCGAAAGCTCAATAATTCCGTAATATTCCATTGCTCCGAAAACCGCCATTAATCCGAAAACAATGTACACCACAATGTCTTTTCCATTCAGCAGAATGTTCAGGAAATTGTTGAAATAAAAAACAAACAAAATCCCGATTGTGAACATCAATACTTTTATTGCAGGATAATCTCCGGCAAAAATCAAAAGTCCGGCAAAAGGAATCAGGAACAGAAGATTTCCCCAGTTGAAAAAATTAAAAAGAATTTTGATAATGGTGTAATTTACCAGTTTTTTCTTCGTAATTGCGGTAGTAAGAAACGGCTTGATATTCTGCGTCGGCATCTGCTGGATAAAATACCGGATTATCAAATCGAACGCCCAGTAATAAATGAAATATTTGCAGAAAATTTTCAATGGGTCTGCATTCATTTCTTCGGTAGCGAAATAATACAGCAGAAAAGGCAGCATCAGAAAAATACCGGCAAAATAAGCCATGCCGAAGAATGCCAGAATTTTCATCGCAAGATTTGCTCCGAACTGCGGATTCCGAAAAAAATTTTTGATTTCTAATTGTAATAATCTCCGATACATTTTCCTGTCTTTTTATTAATTGGTATAAAAATACGGAAAAAATTACAAATATTTTTAGTGGGATTTTTAGATTCAATAATTTTTTCATAATACAGTTTTTTTCATGATGCTTCGTAGAAACATTCCGTTCATAGAAATTGTATGTATTTCCCAAACATAAGCTCCGTTAGGAGCGACCTGCTCAATTAACAGACCGCTCCTCCGGAGCTTTTTTTACGCCGCATTTATTTTTGCTATGAACAGTTTGTCCCTACTGGACATTTTGGGTTTATGCAAAGATATGCGGGAAAATGGTTAAACAAGGTTTATGTTTTGTTTTTTCGTGTCTTTCGTGCTTTTCGTGGTAAAATATTTTTAATCCTCCAAACCTTTCACAAGGTCTTTCCACTCCTGCAATTCCGGTATTCCCGGTTTTCTTTTCCCGAAAAACTGCACGATAAAATCTCCTTCTTTATTGAAAACTTCCACTGCCGTAACTTCGCCGTCTTCGGTCGGTTTTTTCACAATCCAGGTTTCAGCGATTTTTGTGGTATCCAGATGCAGGTTGAAATCCGGGTCCATCACATTGAACCAATGCTGATGCCAAAGCACTTTTTTCACTTCGCCTGTGTGAATCTGGATAATCCCTCTGTTGCCTACGAAAACCATAATCGGAAGGCTTTTTTCGGAGGCATCTTCCAACAGATTGACGACTTTGGAATTGTCAATTTTTTTAGCAAAACCTTCCGGAGCCAAACGCAGAGCCTGAGTTCTGGAAACCCCGAATTTTCTGGTCATCATAAAGAAATCGTGCGTATCTTTCAGGTTTTTCCACGCCTGCTGAAAACCTTCCACATCAATCTCCGAATCCGGTTTTTCCGCCGGTTTTGGTGCTATTGCTTCTGCAACAAATTCGGAAGTTTGATTTTCTGATTTGTATTTTTCGGTAAGTTCATTGAAAGCGGTTTCGTTGCTGTCTTTTGTAAGATAAATTTTGTGCAGAGCCAGTCCGTCTTTCCCGAAAAACTGAAAACTTTTTTTCTCGCCTTCCGTTACTGAAAAGCCGTATTTCCACGAGTTAACGAAAATTCTGAGGTCAATATCTTCTCCCACAAAAACCTGTCCGTGCGGATTGCTGAAATCGGGGTTCAGATACACGCCTTTTCTTTCGTGAACGCACTCGTCATTTCTCGTCAGAGCCATTACTTTTCCCAGTTTTTCTATTTCCTGAAGAAGTGCTGCAAATTCAGGTTTTAAAACCGTTACTCCTTCTCCGACATTGGTTGCCAGAAGTTCTGCCTCGCTCACACCAAGTTCTTGTGCCGCGTTTCTGATTCTTAAATGTGGGTTTTCTGCTTTCAAGGCTGCCCATTTTCCTTTCAAATCATTGATTAATGTATCCATTTGAAAAATTTTAAAAAATTATTTTTATTATGTTTAAAACCACGAATTTTCTTGTGATTTTTTCGCAGGTTTTGTATTTTTGTTTAACTGTTTTTTGCTCAATTTCATTTTATCCGAATAAAATTAAAGGATTCTGATTGACCGGGTTTTTGCAAATCGTGCAGGGAAAATTATACACTTCCTCTATTCTTTCCGGCTCAAAAACATCTTCGGGAGTTCCCTCGCAGACGAGTTTTCCGTTTTTCATCAAAAAAATACGGTCGGCAAAAGCACCGGCAAGATTCAAATCGTGAAGAACCACAACGGCGGAATTGCCTTTTGATACAAAATCTTTGATGATTTTCAGGGTTTTATACTGATGTTTAACATCAAGATTATTCAAAGGTTCATCAAGAAAAAGAATTTTTTTCTCAATAGAATTTTCAAGCTGCACCAAAGCCCTCGCCAAATGCACTCTCTGTTTTTCGCCTCCGGAAAGGGTGTTGTATTCTCTTTCCTTTAAATGAACAATGTCGGTTTCGTGCATCATTTTCAAAACACTTTCCGAATCTTCGGTTTTCGGTTTTGAATCGAAGTAAGGATAACGCCCCATCATCACGACATCTTCCGCCAAAAGCGGTATATCATTGGAATAATGCTGCGAAAATTTTGCTTTATGAAAGGAAAGCTCTCCAATATCCCATTTCGGAAGAATGGTATCTTTTAAAACTATTTTTTCGGTTTCCGAAGTGTCAATTTCATTGGCAAGAAGGCTCAAAAGACTGGATTTTCCGGCTCCGTTTGGGCCGACAATGGCGATAAACTCTCCTTTATTTAAAACGAAATCCACCTCATCAAGAATGGAGATTTTTTTGATTTTATAATTTAATTCTGAGGCTCTTATCATCGCATTGATTTTTTAAATTTTAATAAAATTGCGATAAAAACAGGACCTCCCATTAATGCCGTTAAAATTCCTATCGGAAGTTCGGACGGTGCCACCAAAGTCCGGCTCAAAGTATCTGCCAGCAACAGCAAAATACTCCCGAAAATTGCCGACAATGGCAGAATATACTGATAATCCGACCGGAAAACGAAACGCAGAATGTACGGAACAATCAGCCCGACAAAACCTATCGTTCCTGAAAACGCAACACAAGTTCCCGTCATCAAAGCAGTTAAAAACATGATTTTCCTTTTTGTGGATTCCACACGGATTCCGAGATGTTGTGCTTCTTTTTCGCCGAGCATCATTGCATTTAATGTTTTTCCTTTTCGGATTAAAATACCGTAACTTACGACAAGGATTACCGCTAAAACTACGTTTTTCGTCCACGTTGCTCCGGCAAGGCTTCCAAGATTCCAAAATGTTAAATCCCGAAGTTGGTCGTCTTTGGAAATGTAAATTAAAAATCCTGTAACGGCAAACCCAATGGCTGTTAAGGCAACTCCAGTTAAAAGCATGACGACAACGTTGGTTTTACCGCCGTTTGTGGAAATTCTGTGAACCAGAATCATCGCCAATAATGCCCCGAAAAACGCCGAAAAACTGACCAAAGAATGATTCACGATTTCCGGAAGATAACTGCGGAATGTGTGTCCCAAAACGATTGCAATGGAAGCCATCAGCGTTGCTCCGGCATTTAAACCAATCAAATCGCTCGTTGCCAAAGGATTTTTGAACATTCCCTGAAGCAGCGTTCCGCAAAATGCCAGCATACTTCCGATGAGGATTGCCATCACGATTCTGGAAGCCCGAACGTCCCAAATGATGTATTTTTCACTCGGAAGAAGTTCCGGATTTCCGGAAATGTATTTCCAAAAAACCTGATACGCATTGCCGTTTTGAAACGAAAAAACACCCACACCAACGGAGAATACCGCCGTTACAAGCAAAATTATCAAAAGACAAACGGCATAAAAAATGGGTGGATATTTTTTCATTTTTTTCCTCTCCCCCAACCCCTCTCCAAAGGAGAGGGGAGTTGATTGGGATTATTTTAAGTTTTTTCTTTGATGATATTATTTAACCGTCTAAACCTCATAGGTTTTTGAAAACCTATGAGGTTTTCACTGAAATGGTTTAAATGTATCTTAATTTAGCAAAAGTTGGTTCAAAGTATATGCGGCTTCGCCTAATCTTGGCCCGAAACCGGACATCAGACCGCCGTCCATTGCTATGATTTTTTTGTTTTTTCCGGCTGTTGTTTGTGCAACTCCCGGAACTTTCAGCACGCCGTCAATTCCGCCAGCTCCTTCAAGACCTGTCGTGAAAAACAACAAAACATCGGGATTGTACTGCACCAATGCTTCCGGCGTAAGCGGTTTGAAATCTTCAAAATCATTCACGGCATTTTCTCCGCCTGCAATTCCGATTAGTTTTGCCATAGGTGTTTCTTTTCCTCCAACCATCAGATTGTTTCCTCTTGCGTAGATGAACAGCACTTTCGGCTTATTCGCAATCGGCTGGATTTTTGCCAAATCGGCATCAATTTTTTCGTATAATTTTTTGTAATCCGTGTTTCCGACGGTTTTTGCAACCTGCTCGATTAATTTTTTAGTGCCTTCCACAGAATATTCCTGGGTAAATAATTCTGTTTTGATTCCTGATTCTTTGATTTTTGCCATTAAATCGGGATTGAGGTCTTTTTCAGAGGCAAGAATTAATGTCGGATTGAGAGCCATTACCGGTTCAATCGTCATTGAGCGGACGTGTCCCAAATCTTTTGCCGTAGCTTTCAGACTTTCGGGATAGGTGCTTGTAACGTCTGTTCCCACGATTTCTTTTTCAAGACCTAATGCTGAAACGATTTCCGTGATGCCTCCGTTAAGCGTTACGATTTTTTGACCGGAAACCGGAGTTTCAGTTGCTGTACTGTCTTTTGCAGTTTCTGCCGTATTTTCTTTTTTGCACGCAACGCTTAGTAATAAAAGGGTTGAAAGTGCGGATATTTTAAATGGCTTCATGATGATATTTTTGATTTGTTTTATAATGGTTCGTATTCAAATTCCGGATGTCCCCGTTCTCCTGTTTCCTGATCCGACATGCTGTTGAAGCGGAGTTTAAACATAAATCCTTCCGGGTCTTTAATGATAAAAAATCTGTTCCCCTCAATATGCGGAGCGCTTCCGCCGGGAACTGCTGTTTGTCGCCAGTTGCTGCCAATCGCTCTCTGGTCGTCAAATATAAATTTGGAAGCATCCACATCACTTAGCTTAAAAGATGCATAAAATTCATCCATGTTTTGTCCTGTCGGTACATTTACTTGATATGCGCCTACTCCATCCGTAATGTTGGTAATCACAAAATCGGCATAGAAATAACTTCCTGCGCTTTCAGTACCGGCGAATACTTCATTGGTGAAGGTGGTAAACGCAATGTCCCATTTCTTTTTTTCAGGCTGAATGATGACTTCTTTGGCGTTTTCTATGCTGAAAAATTTAAAATTATGTTCAGTGCTTTTGGTAATGATGTATTCCTGATGTTCGGTATCATCTACATTTGCGAATTTTATTTTATATCCGTTTTCGTTTCTCAGAATCTGTATTTTTTTCCATCCTCTTGATGTTCCGGATAATGGTGCAGAATTGGGAGCGATCACTATGTCGGGAGAAGGTATATTGTATCCCATATTCACAAGATATACAGGGTTTTCATCATTGTTTTCACTTATCGGAGCAATGCCTGTGGTTTGCGCAAGGAAAAGTCCGTTCGGATTATCCACGTATTGTAAATTCAGCGGGTCGAAATTCCCGATAACCACCTTTTTCTTTAAAGCGGTAACATCTGATGCTTTCACATCGTCAATATTGGTCTTTCCGGAAATTTCTCCGACTGCCATGGCAACAGAACCATTGATAATCACTCGGAAATCATCGCCCATGTAGAAGCCGAAATCCCAGTCCGTTCTTTTATTTGCAGAAGGGTTTTCAGGGTCGGTTAAATCTATCCAAACCTGATTCGGCTGTGTGGCTCCGCCTACTTCCGGCGCCAAAACAGCTCCCGTTACCGGTAAAACAGATACTGGGTCTTCGTCTGCAGGAAGACAGGACTGCATTGCATTTGCAACGATAATAATGAAAAGTATTTTAATGTATTTCATATTTGTTTTTTTTAGAATTGATAAATTAATCTCGCAAAATAGCTTCTTCCGTAAAAGGCAAATCTCGTTGTCGAAACTTCGTGTCCCTGCGATGAGACGGTTGTATCATTCAGATTGGTAACATCAAATATATTTTTGACGCCGGCGGATGCTTCCAGATGATTGTTCCAAAACGGCTGGCTTACTACAAAATCCATCATATTGTAGGCATCTACCGTTCCTAAAGTAAAAACAGGGTTGTTTATATCTCCTGTATTCTGATATGCTTTTTCTTTCCCGTTGTAGCGGTAAAATAATGAGAAAAGTGTATTCCAATCTTTTACTTTATAGCCGGCATTTGCGCCTGCCTGAAAATAATAATTGGCTTTGGAAGGAGGCAGTTTTTCATTAAATTTCTGAGAAACTCCGTTTACGGAAGCTCTTACACCCAGAGAAAATCTTTCGGTGCGGAAATCAATATTTCCCGCAATCATCATATTTCGGTAGTAGTCCAGATTAAAATAACGATACGTGCTGGACTGAATATTCATCAATACATTTTCGATTTTGTCCTTCACGTCCAGATAAAGGAAATTCGCATTGTATGCAATCTGCCAATCCTGAGTTCCGGAAAGTTTATGCTCCCAGAACAGCCCGAATGTTTTCCCGTTTTCAGGCTTTAAATCGGGATTTCCCTGCAGGTCATGATTGATGTTTACAAAATAATCATAAAGCTCGTTGTAGGTGGGGTAGCGGTTCGCTGTTCCGTACGAAGCTCTGATTCCGGAATTTTCAGAGGTTTTATATTTGGCAGAAAGGGAGTAATTGAACTGATTATCAAACGTATCGCTCAGGGTAAGCCTTGCGCCCGGTCTCAAAGACCATTTATCGGTAATATTCCATTCTCCGGAGATAAAATTGGAATAAGTAAATATTTTTCTTCGGATATTTCCGGTGTAGAAATCTCCTGCAATCAGCCCTGCGTATCCGTCGGTCCGGTCTAATTCGTACCCCAGCTGAAAATCTATCTTTTTGTTGTTCAGGAAATTACTGAACATTCCTCTTGAATAGAGAACATTGGTTTTATAGTAAGATTCCTCAGGGTTTTTGCTGATAATTTTCCGGTTCGGAACATCATATAAATAATCAAAAAATTTTCTGTCCTGATTCTGATAAGAGAAATCGCCGTTATACAGAATGTGTCCTAATTTTCCGTTTATATTAAACTGATGAATCCATCGGTCTGTATTGTATTCTCTGTCACTCGCAAGATAGGTGGCTCCGCCGTTTCCGTCGTTGAGAGAAATACGGCTGGCATCGGTATTATAGTAAAAGAATTTTTCTTTCAGATAAGAAATTTTGTAGTACAGGGAAGTATTGTTTTTAGAATATCTTATCAGCGCGCTCCCGTCCAGCTGGTCTTTTGGATTCCAGTCGTAGCCTCTTTTTTCTTTCGGTGTTGTGTAAAAGAATTTATACCCGTTTTTATTCCCCTCATACCCGTTAAAATCATTATGGTTGAAATTGATGTTGGCAAACCAGTTTTGGCTGATGTTGTAATCCACATTCAGATTTTGGATATGTCTTCCTTTTCCTTTTTTCCGAATATCATAAGTATTTCTTACCGTTTCTTCCTGCACGGATGCTTTCAGGTTGATTTTTTTAGAACTGTTTTTTTTCGTAATGATATTGATAACGCCTGTGAGTGCGCCGTTTCCGTATTCTACGCCCATACTTCCCTGTACCACTTCGATGCGTTCCACATTGCTGAGAGTGATTTTTGATAAATCAATATTGCTTCCCAATCCCGTATCTCCCACCACGGGGATATTGTCAACCAGAATTTTGACGTAGCTCCCGTCCAACCCCATGATATTCGCAGTAGAATCACCCGAAACTCCACTCTGAACAACCAAAATATTAAGGCTTTGATTCAAAACATCCGCTACATTAGTAGCTGCCATGTTCTTAATTTTTTCTGCAGTAATGACATCTACTTTATAGATGGATTTATTAACAGACTGCGGATTATACTGCCCTGTAATCACCACCTCATCAATACTGTCCGCTTTCATAGAATCCTGCCTCTGAGCATACATAAATACCGATGCAGTAAGGAAAACTAATGAAAAACTGATTTTTATCATTATAATTTTTTTGCAAATATAACCCTTATTTAGAATAATTAAAAATAAATGTTATACATTTGCAGAGAAATTTATAATTAAAAAAAGATTGAATATGAAAACAAGATTATTTACGGCTATGGCTATGGCATTTACATTCTGCCAATCAGCATTAGCACAAACAGATGCCAACGGATACACCACCGTAGAACTCACCACAGGACCGCAGTACCAGAATACTGTGTTTTTTGATTTCGCTTCGAATACCATGACCTCCAAAGAGGCTAATGCGTGGGACATTGCTTTCTTCAGAAACAGTTCTATGGATTTTGGAACGAGGGTAAACGATGCTCAAAATATTTTGGTATACCAAGCATCCGATGATGCAGACCAGTGGGATAACATTGATATTGCCAATCTCGCCAGCTGGGGATCTCCTCTTTACAATCCTGACAACACAAATGCCATCAATGATGGAGCTTTTGAGCAGGGGTCTGCAACCTACGGTTGGGGAGAATACAACGGAGTAAATCATCATATTGAAGGCAATGTGATTTTTGTTTTGAAATACCCGGATAATTCTTACATGAAATTTATGATTATGGATTATTACGGCGGATATACTTTCAAATATGCAAAATGGAGTGGTACTGCATGGGGAGAAACCGTTACCAAAACGATTGCAAACGGAACAGATAATGCTTACTTCAATTATTTCTCTTTCACAACCGGAGAAAAAGTGGCGGACTATGAGCCTAACAAAAGCTGGGACTTGGTGTTCACAAGATACTGGACATTCTACAATAATATTATCATGTACAGACTTTCCGGAGCGATTCAGAACTCCAACATCACCGTGGCAAAAGTGCAGCCGGAAACTCAGGAAACATCAACGGTTACAGCTCCTGCAGCTTCCGCTTACTCACAAAACATTACCACAATCGGTCACTCATGGAAGCCTACTTCCGGAGTTTACAGTGATGTGGTGTATTATGTAAAAGAAGGCTCGCAGTATTATAGGATGTATTTCACCCAAAACGGAGGAGCGACTACCGGAAACATGTTTTTCAAATATAAAAACATTACCGATGTTCTAAGCGTACAGAATGTAGGAGATAAAGCAAGTTTCGGAATATACCCGAACCCTGCAAAGGCAGATAAAAAAGTAACCGTACTTTTTGACATCAAAGAAAAAGCTGATAACAAAGGTGCGGTACAGGTATTCGACATGTCTGGTAAAAAAGTGTACGAATCCGCACTCACTAACCAAAGCGGACTTTACACGCAGGAACTGAATCTTCAGAAACTTTCCGCAGGTGTTTACCTTGTGAAAATTACTTACGGAGGACAATCAGAAACCAAAAAGCTGATTGTAAACTAAAAAATGTCCATATTAGAAAATCCCTTTTTGATTTATTCGGAAAGGGATTTTTTTATTACAAATCCATATCTTTGCGCTCGAAAATTCAAACTATTTTCAAACTGAATCAAACAATCTCAAACAATAAAAAATGTTCCGAACACACACCAACGGCGAACTATCGCTCAAAAATCTGAATGAAGAAGTAACACTTGCAGGCTGGGTACAAACCATCCGCGACAAAGGTTTTATGATATGGATAGATTTACGCGACCGTTACGGAATTACGCAGTTGGTATTCGATGAGGAAAGAAGTTCCAAAGAACTTTTGGAATCCGCGAAAAAACTCGGGCGTGAATTTGTGATTCAGGTCAAAGGAAAAGTGATTGAAAGAGCTTCTAAAAACCCAAAAATTCCAACCGGAGAAATTGAAATTCTGGTTTCGGATTTGCAACTATTAAATGCTTCCGAACTTCCGCCATTTACGATTGAAGACGAAACCGACGGCGGTGAAGAGTTGAGAATGAAATACAGATATTTGGACATTCGCAGAAATCCGGTAAAAAACAAACTGATTTTCCGCCACAAAATGGCACAAAAAGTCAGAAATTATCTTTCCGAAGAAGGATTTATCGAAGTGGAAACGCCTGTTTTAATCAAATCTACACCGGAAGGAGCGAGAGATTTCGTTGTTCCGAGCCGAATGAATCCGGGACAATTTTACGCTTTACCGCAATCTCCGCAGACTTTTAAGCAATTATTAATGGTCGGCGGAATGGATAAATATTTCCAAATTGTGAAATGTTTCCGTGATGAGGATTTAAGAGCGGACAGACAGCCGGAATTTACGCAAATCGACTGCGAAATGGCGTTTGTAGAGCAGGAAGATATTATGAATGTGTTTGAAGGATTGACAAAATCACTTCTGAAAGAAATTACCGGAAAAGATTTTGAAAACTTCCCTCGAATGACTTTCGCCGATGCCATGCAGAAATACGGAAACGACAAGCCGGATATCCGTTTCGGAATGGAATTTACGGAACTTAATGATTTGGTAAAAGGAAAAGATTTCAAAATTTTTGATGATGCCGAATTGGTTGTCGGAATCAATGTAGAAGGTTGTGCGGAATACACAAGAAAACAAATCGATGAACTGATTGATTGGGTAAAACGCCCGCAGATTGGTGCTTCGGGAATGGTTTGGATTAAATTCCAGAACGACGGTGTTGTTACTTCGTCTGTCAATAAATTTTATTCCGAAGACGATTTGAAGAAAATCGCAGAAAAATTTAATGCGAAAGCCGGAGATTTGATGCTCGTAATGAGCGGAGAAACCGACAAAGTGAGAACGCAACTTTCCGCTTTGAGAATGGAACTCGGGAATCGTCTTAGTTTAAGAAAAGGAGATGAATTCGCACCGCTTTGGGTGGTAGATTTCCCGCTTCTGGAATGGGACGAAGAAACCGGACGTTATCACGCAATGCACCACCCGTTCACTTCGCCGAAACCGGAAGATTACGAACTTTTGGAAAGCAATCCGGGAAAAGCAAGAGCCAACGCTTACGATTTGGTGCTGAACGGAAACGAAATCGGTGGTGGTTCTATCCGGATTTTTGATAAAGATTTGCAGTCCAGAATGTTTGATTTATTAGGATTCTCCAAAGAAGAAGCGGAAGCACAGTTCGGATTCCTGATGAACGCCTTTAAATACGGTGCTCCGCCACACGGTGGATTGGCTTTTGGCTTTGACAGATTAGTTGCAATCTTGGACGGAAACGAGGTGATTCGCGATTATATTGCTTTCCCGAAAAATAATTCCGGTCGTGATGTGATGATTGATGCACCGAGTCCGATTGCGAATGAACAATTAGAAGAATTGGAGTTGAAACTGGATTTGAAATAATTTTTTTGAAATTTTTAAAACCAAAGTTAAACAATTAAGAAATATAAAAATATGAATAGGAATGGGCTTTAGCCCATTTTTAAAAGGAATTTATTCAAAGGCTTTAGCCGAAACCAAAGATAGATTTTGGCTAAAGCCTTATTTGAGGCAAAAATTTAGACATCGGGCTAAAGCCCGACACGGTTTATTTGTTTAACCCGCTTTAATATTTTAAACTAAAATATTAATTGAACTCGGGTTTTATAGGAATTTATTTTCGGTCGTAATCATCCTCAATTCTTACAATATCGTCTTCCCCGAAATATGTACCATACTGTACCTCAATGAAAACCACGGGTTCAGAAGTCTTGTTTTCTATTCTGTGATGTGCCCCTTGAGGAATCTGCGCCACTTGTCCGGGATGATGGTCTTCCACCGTATCGTTAATGGTGATAGTTCCCACACCGGAAACAATCGTCCAGACTTCTCCGCGTTTGTGGTGGTACTGCAATGATAATCTTCCTCCGGGATTCACCTGAATCCTTTTCACCTTATAACTGTCGGTATCCTCCAATACCCAATATTCGCCCCAAGGTCTGATGTCGTGTTCCATATTTATAATTTAAGAGTACAAATTTCGGAATAAACGGCGATAAATCAAAACAATAACCACAAATCTTCCCAACGACAATACAGAGTATTTGGTATGAACCGAAAAAGCATCACAAATAATTTATTTTCGATGCTTTTATTTATAAGTAAATCAATGAATTACGTCAGCATTCCGCCGTCCACGTTCAGAACCTGTCCGGAAACGTAAGACGACATATCGCTTCCGAAAAATACACAAGCATTGGCGACATCTTCCGGTTGTCCGCCACGTTTTAACGGAATTGCATCTCGCCAACCTTGCACGGTTTTTTCGTCCAAAGCAGCAGTCATTTCCGTTTCGATGAATCCGGGTGCGATTGCGTTGCAACGGATATTTCTTGACCCTAATTCCAATGCAACAGATTTTGTGAAACCGATTACTCCGGCTTTTGAAGCGGCGTAATTGGCTTGTCCTGCATTTCCTTTCACACCGACTACGGAAGTCATATTGATGATAGAACCGGATTTTGCTTTCATCATCGGTTTGATAACGGCTTTCGTAAGATTGAACACGGAATCCAGATTGACTTTGATAATCGTATCCCAATCTTCTTTGGACATTCTGAGCATCAGATTATCTCTTGTAATTCCGGCGTTGTTTACCAAAATATCAATTTGTCCAAACTCCGCCAAAACATCATCTACTAATTTTTGTGCGGCATCATAATCAGACGCATCAGATTGATATGCTTTGATTTGAGTGATTTTACTTAATTCAGATTCTAATTCTTTTGCTTTGTCCACAGAACCGGCATAAGTGAACGCAATCTTCGCGCCTTCTTTCGCGAAAACTTCCGCAATTCCTTTTCCGATTCCTCTTGTTGCTCCTGTGATGATGGCAACTTTTCCTTCGAGTAGTTTCATATAATTTTAATTTTTTTTACAAAAATTGATTAAATAATTTCTAACTTGAAAATTTTTCACATCTCCAATTGTTCTAAATACATTACAAGCATCTTGCATTTTATTGATTGCAAGATAAGAAACTCCCTGCCAAATTTTAACACGATTAGGTACTTTTTTGCTATCTGTTTCTTTTTTTTGTAATTTCTCAACTTCTTTTATTAATTCATCGAACCGATTTTCATTATAAAGTTTTTCCAATTTTTTAATAGCATCTATAGAAACAATTGGCTTATCTTTATTCTGGTTGAAATCCCCACTATTATATCTTATATTTTTGGTATATATTAAATTCTCTTCAAAAGTATTAATAAAAGAATTTGAGAGTCGTTCTAATATTTTTTTTATTTCATCTTCTTGTTTTTTATCCAAGGAAGAATTTACTAAGTGATAATCTGGGTTTCTTTTACTTTTGTCAAAAATAAATTCTATTTCAAAATCATATAAACCATTAATTTTACTATTTGTGATATAATTTGATATTTCAATTTCAAATATGTTTTGGGAGAAAAAAACAGGTTCTGTAATAGTATTTGAAATGTAGTAATCTTTATTGTCAATCTTTTTTATATGGGGACTGAATTCAGGATATTTACTTAAAAAATCCCTTTCCTTAAGAAAATAAAAAAGAAGAGAATTATCCTGAGATGTTGTAATCAAATAATTATCTTGATAGAAATAATTTATTTGTCCCAAATTAAGTTTTATAGCATTTTTTTCATATTGAGCATCATATTTTGCAGGACCTATCATAAAAGAACCAGGAGAAATATAGTAAATCTGAATTGAGGAATATAGAGGATGATTTACTTCTAATGCTTTTCCATCTGCATAAGTTGTTTTTTCCAGTACCCATTTTCCTAGTATACTATTTTCTTGAGAAAAAGCATTCAAATGAGCAATAAGTGTTATAAGAAATACGAAATTTTTCATAAAATATTTTTTTAAATCGAATTATTAATCACCAAAACAATCTCTCCTTTTAAAGTTTTACTTTTAGAAAACTCAATTAACTCATTGATTGTCCCTCGTTTGGTTTCTTCAAATTTTTTGGAAATTTCTCGGCTAAGGCTTATTTTGGTTTCTTCTCCGAAAAACTCTTTTATCTGTTCCAATGTGGTGTTGATTTTGTGCGGACTTTCGTAGAGGATAATGGTTTTCTTTTCTTCGGCGAGTTGTTTCAATTTGGTTTGTCTGCCTTTTTTCTGCGGAAGAAAACCGGCAAAGTAAAAATCGTGATTCGGCAGTCCCGAAACCACCAAAGCCGGAACGAAAGCCGTTGCTCCGGGAAGACAAATCATTTCCACGTTTTTGTCGGCACACGCTTTTGCCAAAAGATAACCCGGGTCGGAAATTCCGGGAGTTCCGGCATCGGTAATAATAGCGATATTCTGTCCGTTTTCCAAATCCTGAATCACTTTATCGGTTTGCTGATGTTCGTTGTGTAAGTGATACGATTTCAACGGTTTGGAAATTTCAAAATGTTTCAGAAGTATTCCCGAAGTTCGGGTGTCTTCGCACAAAATATAATCGACTTCTTTCAGCACTTTTACCGCTCTGAAAGTCATATCTTCCAAATTCCCGATAGGTGTCGGGACGAAATATAGGATTCCGCTCATGGTTGTTGTTTTGGATAAAGGTTTTTTGGAGCTATTAATGCATACAATTTTAGCGTAATGTTTGTCATTGACTACGGCGAATCTTCGATTTCTGAAAGAATCTCTACAATAATAGTTAAGATTCCTACGGAATGACAAAGGTTCTGTTGATTTTCAGGCTCTAATCTTTATCAAATTATGTTCATATAAAATTAAATATTCTTACAAAGCAGGGTAAATTTCGTTAAATTATTTGGAACTTACAGAAAAAAAGTACTTCTGTAGTTATAATAATTAAAAAAAAACAATCTATTATGAAGAAAATTCTATTTTTAATGCTGATTTTGGTTTCATTTTCAGCTTATTCTCAATTTGAAGGTAGCAAACAAATTTATGAATCTAAAGATTTAAAAGAAAAAATAGCCAATCAGAAAGTTGTGGCTATTCTACCTTTGAAACCAAAATTACATATAAGAAACAGCCTAAAAACTATAGTGCAGAAGCTAATTACCAACAAGAGTTGGCTATGGCGAAAAACATCCAATCGAGTATGTACACTTTTTTATTGAGAAAAAAGACGATTATATTGTTGATTTCCAGGATGTGGATAAAACCAACATTTTGTTAAAAAAAGCAGGAATGCTTGATAAACTTGATGAATATACGAAAGACGAAATTGCTAAAGTATTAGGTGTTGATGCTGTCATTGGAGGAAAATTTGAACAGGAACAAAGCAAAAGCGAATCTGGTGCAATTGTCTCAGCTGTTTTGTTTGGAGGATTTGGTGGGAAAACCGGCTCTGGAACATTAACAATGACTATCAATAATGGTGAAGATGGAGAATTAATGTGGAGGTTTTTTAAAACGATGGATGATAAAGTAATGAGTTCCACTGATGACCTAATTGAAAGAATGATGAGAAAAGTATCTCGAAATTTTCCGTATAAAAAAATTGACTAATAAGCTTTTCAACGATAAAATCCCGCAAAATTTTGCGGGATTTTTTGTTACAGAAAATTTTATCTTTTTGAAAACAAATTTTCACTACATTTGTACCAATATGGTACACGTTTAAAACAAAAATTATGCTTATCATCAGTTCCAGAGAATTTAGAGACAATCAGGCATCTTATCTCGACAGAGTAGATAACGGCGAAGAAATACTTCTACAAAGAGGCAAAGACAAGTCGTACAGAATAATTCCGATATCAGATGAAGATACCGTAATCAGCAAAGAGTATATTCTGTCTCCCGATGAAGATTTGCAACGAGCCATTACAGGCGAAGAACTACTGAACCGGCTGACACCGAGAATTGAAAAGTTGTTTGAAAAATGAAAATCCTGTTCCTGCCCGAAGTAGAGGACTATCTTTTGGAGTTGGTAGAGATTTTATACAACAAGGAATATTTCGGATTCAAAGAGTCGGCAGTTAATTATGTTGCAGAACTGGAAAACGACATCAGAGAAAACCTCCCCAACAAAGTAAAACGTCCTGCGCCGCCTTATTTTGATAAATATGGAAAAAAGATGTTATACGCTGCTTTTGAAAAAAGCAGAGCAACTCAATGGTACGTTTTCTTCAATGTTTATCAGCAAGACGGAGAATTAATTGCATTAATTCGATATATCTCAAACAATCACAGAGTTGCTCAGCTTTTGTAAAATTCTTTAAAATATATACGAAAGTATTTTCCTCAAACTTTGGAAAGTAAGAAGTAAGATAAGATAAACAGGAAAGCCGTTTTTACAACGGCTTTTTATTTTGTTCACAATCAGGGTAAATTCCGTAATTTTGCAACATTCTATGCAAAAGCGTTATTACATATTTTGTGATGAATCCATAAAAAAAGGAAAATTATTTTCTAATTTCTATGGAGGCGTTTTGATTGACAGTAAAGACCATAAGCTGATTTCAGATGTTTTAGAGGATAAAAGAAAAAATATTTTAAAAACTTCTGAACTGAAATGGCAAAAAATCACAAAGCAAAATCATAAAGAATATATTGATGCTGTTGACACTTTTTTTGATTTTGTTCAGGCTGGAAAAATCAAGGTTAGGATTATGTTTACGGATAATAATATCATTAAACCTGATTTGAAAGAAGAACATTTGGAAAATGAATATCTGCTCCTTTATTATCAATTTTTAAAACACGCTTTTGGCTTAAAGTTTCTCAATCAAAATGATGAAAATCACTTAGAAATTTTTTTAGATAAAATTCCAGACACAAAAGAAAATTGCAAAAAATTTAAAAAATATCTCTTGGGATTACAGGGTTTGCCGGATTTCATCGATGCAAACATTAAAATTTCAGAACAGCAAATCAGCGAAGTGGATTCCAAAAATCACGTTCTGATGCAATATCTTGATGTTGTTTTGGGTTCAATTTCAGCAAAATTAAATAAAACCTTTTTAGAAAAACACCCTGAAACAGGGAAAAGGGGAAACCGTTCTATTGCAAAAGAAAAAGTTTATAGACACGTCAATAAAAGATTCCGCTTAATTTATCCGAATTTTAATATCGGAATAACAACGGGAAAACAGTCAAATTTTGAAAACATCTATTTTATGCCTTACAGACATTGGGTATTTATAGGAAAGAACAGCATTAGAAAATAAAAAAGTTCCAAAATATATCTACATAAACCGCCAACGCATAACGAAGGACTTCGATATATAATGAAACTTTATACAAAGATATAAAAAAAAATTACTTAACCAATATTTTAAGTAAAAATAAAAATCATAAACAGTTAAAAATTAGCAATTTATGTCACTAATAAAATCAATCTCAGGAATCCGCGGAACCATCGGAGGAAAAGTAAACGATAATCTTACACCGCTTGACGTGGTAAAATTCGCTTCCGCATTTGGAACGTGGCTTCAGAATAATAAAAACAAAAAAGATTTAACACTCGTTATCGGTCGCGATGCGAGAATTTCGGGACAAATGGTTTCCTCGCTCGTTACGGCAACGTTGCAGGGATTGGGAATCAATGTCGTGGATTTGGGACTTTCCACAACGCCGACCGTTGAGGTAATGGTTCCCGAACTGAACGCCGACGGAGGAATTATTCTCACCGCTTCCCACAATCCGAAACAATGGAACGCTTTGAAACTCTTAAACGAAAAAGGCGAATTCATCAGCGGAGAAAACGGAGCGGAAGTTTTGGCTCTTGCAGAAAGCGAAGATTTCAATTACGCAGAGGTTGATAATTTAGGAAAATACGAAGTCCGAAATGACGGCTTTGATATTCATATTCAGAAGATTATGGAGTTGCAAATGGTGGACGCAGAAGCTATTAAAGCCAAAAAATTCAAAGTGGTTTTAGATGCCGTCAATTCTACGGGAGGAATTTCCATTCCGCCACTTTTGGAAAAATTGGGTTGTGAAGTCGTGAGATTATACTGCGAACCAAACGGACATTTTCCGCACAATCCCGAACCGTTGAAAGAACACCTTACCGACATCTGCGAACTGATGAAAAAGGAAAAAGCCGATTTGGGAATCGTGGTTGACCCCGATGTGGACAGGCTTGCACTGATTGACGAAAACGGAGAAATGTTCGGCGAAGAATATACTTTGGTTGCCGTTGCGGATTATCTTTTAAGACATAAAAAAGGCGTTGCCGTTTCCAATCTTTCTTCATCAAGAGCGTTGCGTGATGTTGCCCAAAATCTTGATTCCCAATATTTTGCAAGTGCAGTCGGCGAAGTGAATGTCGTTACTTTAATGAAAGAAAAAAATGCCGTAATCGGCGGAGAAGGAAACGGCGGAATTATTTATCCTGATTTGCATTACGGTAGAGATTCTTTGGTTGGCGTGGCGTTATTTTTGACGCATCTGGCAAAAGAAAACAAAACGGTTTCCGAACTTCGGGCAACGTATCCTGCCTATTTTATGGACAAAAAGAAAATCGAACTCACTCCGGAAATTGACGTTGACGCTCTTCTGGAAAAAGTTCAGGAAGAATTTAAAAACGAAAAAATTTCCACTGTTGACGGCGTAAAAATCGACTTCCCTGAAAATTGGGTTCACTTAAGAAAATCCAATACAGAACCGATTATCAGAATTTACACCGAAGCAAAATCGCAGGAAGAAGCCGATAAATTGGGTGATGATATGATTGCGAAAATCAGGAGTTTGATTTAAGCGGGAAGTTGGAAGCTGGAAGTCAGAAATTTTCCGCAAATTTGGATTTTTCGGTTTAAAATGATTAATTTTATTAAAAATTTTGAGAAATGATTATCACGGCTTATCCTAAAAATAAAAAGGAGTATAAAATAATAATTGCTTTTCTCAAAGCTGTTAAAGTTGATTTTTCAGCAGGCTAAACGCATTAAAATTGTGTTATATTGGTAAAAATTTGTGATTTTTAATGGAGAAAAAATATTTTTCAACAGTGTTTTTTTAATTCTTGCTGATTTTACAGATAACGCTGATTAAAAACAAA
>JASGDB010000051.1:0-28538 GCA_049841315.1 Bergeyella sp.
ATAAATTCGGTTTTCCCGAACTTAATCAAAACTCATTTCAAATCGTCACCGTTCAAAATCACGTTTAATTTTCTAATTATCAATAATTTCAAAGAGCTTTTTAAATTTTATAGTGGACACTAATGATCATTGCTTATTCTTTTATTCAAATTCTGTTTGTAATAAATTTTTATCTTTTCTCCGATATTTATTTCATTCTCCAAATTTCTATAATTCTTAAACGTTCTGTAAACGTCATTTTTTTGATTTAGTCCTTTTAATATTACATAAAAAACTTTCTGATTATGTTCATTTTCTTCGATACCTTTTTTAATCACTATATTTTCATAAGATGAATAATTATCTAAATTCACTTTTTGATTATCATAAGAGATTATAGCAAATAAAAGAAAAAGTCCAAAAGCAAGGATTGAGAGAATTACACCTAAAAATTTTTTGAACATTATTTTTACGATTTGTTTGGATAAAATTTCTGCTAACTATATTACTTCTGCCTGAAATACACCTCAATCGGAACTCCCGTAAAGCCGAACTGTTTTCTGAGTTGGTTTTCCGTAAAGCGTTTGTAAGGCTTCCTATTTTGCCGGTGTTAATTGGTTTTGCTTTAAATATTCTTTAAACTGCTCAAAACTCATATTTTCGGTTTCTTTTGCAATTTTCTCTTTGATTTCCCGAAAGATTTTTACGGTATCAAATTTTTTCTCTTTTTTATTCGTCTTTTTCGTTTCCATATACTATTTCTTTTGGTGAACGTATTTCTAATTGTATGTGTCCGTTTTTTAAATTTACCGAGTTGTAACCTTTTATTCTAAATACATTTACGATATGTTTAAAATTCCAACTTACCAAATAATCCACTTTGTTGAGCGTTGCTGTTGCAATATGTCTACAATCATCGGCACTTGTTTTTCCCACCACATTTTCGTCCAGATATTTTTGAGCAAGTTCAAAAGCATCTCTCGTAACCTGCACAAATTCCAAGTTTTCTTTTGGTAATTGGTCAAAAAATATTCTCACTTTTTCGGGTGCATTTTTTAATTCAGTTACCGCAAGTTCAGAATACACGCAAATCATTCTTCCTGCTATCACTTCCTCAAACAATAAATTTGATGCTTCAAAAAATTCGTCATCATAAACGCCTCCAAAAACAGAAGTGTCAAAATAAAGTCTTGGTTTCATCACTTCAAATTTCTAAAATATTTTCCTATTGACAAAACAAAACCCTACTTTTGCCTAAAATACACCTCAATCGGAACTCCCGTAAAACCAAACTGTTTTCTGAGTTGGTTTTCCGTAAAGCGTTTGTATGGCTCTTTCACATACTGCGGAAGATTGCAGAAAAATACAAACTGAGGCGACGGCGTAGGCAACTGAACGCAGTATTTTATTTTGATGTATTTCCCTTTGATTGCAGGTGGTGGTGTTTGTTCAAAAACAGGAAGCATTACTTCGTTGAGTTTTGAGGTTTTGATTTTCTTTTTACGGCTTTCATAGACTTCCATTGCGACTTCCACCGCTTTCAGGATTCTCTGTTTCGTAAGAGCCGAAACAAACAAAATCGGAACATCGGAAAACTGCCCGATTTTGTTTTTTATTGATGCTTCAAAATCCCGCATTGTATTGGTTTGCTTGTCTTCCACCAAATCCCATTTGTTCACGAGAATTACGATGCCTTTTCGGTTTCTTTGGGCAATTCCGAAAATGCTCATATCCTGTGCTTCCCAACCGAGAGTGGCATCAACCATAATAATCACGACATCGGAATTTTCAATCGCACGAACGGAACGCATCACGGAATAAAATTCCAAATCTTCGGAAACACGGTTTTTTCGGCGCATTCCGGCGGTATCTACGAGCACAAACTCGTGTCCGAATTTATTATACAAACTCGAAATGGAATCCCTCGTTGTTCCGGCAACATTGGTTACGATATTTCTTTCGTTGTCCAGCAAAGCGTTGGTAAGCGTGGATTTTCCTACGTTCGGTCTTCCTGCAATCGTGATTTTCGGAAGTCCTTCAAACGGGTCTTTGTATTCCGTAGTCGGGAAATCTTTCACAATGTCGTCCAACAAATCGCCCGTTCCCGAACCTGTCGCGGAAGAAAGCGTATAATATTTATCGATTCCCAACTGGTAAAATTCCGTTGCGGGAAGTTCTTCTTTTGCGGAATCCACTTTGTTGATAACGATATAGGTTTTCTTATTGGCTTTTCTCAAAAGATGAAAAATCTCGTAATCGGTGTCGGTCAATCCTTCTTCCACATTCAGCATAAAAATCACGGAAGTGGCTTCATCTATCGCCAGTTGCACCTGTTTGGAAATTTCTTCCTGAAAAACGTCGTCATTATTCACATCATAACCACCTGTATCGATAACGGTAAATTCCACGCCGTTCCATTCGGATTTCCCGTAATGACGGTCGCGCGTAACACCTGCCGTAGAATCGACAATGGCTTCTCTTCTTTCTAATAAACGATTAAATAAAGTGGATTTTCCTACGTTGGGACGCCCAACGATTGCGACAATATTGCTCATAAAAATTTGTTTCTTTGTTTAAAAAATTAAGAGATTAAAAAGATTTTGAGATTTAGATTTTTTTTTGCGCAACCTTGTCAAGGTTTTGAACCTTGACAAGGTTATCCGACATATATCTGAATTTCTCAATCTCTGAATTTTTTAATTCTGATTAAGAATGGGTTACTCCGTCTTTCGAAGCCCAAAAATTTTTGCAAATGTACGAAATTTGTTTTCGTTTCAAAGTTTTAAATCTCGAATTAAATTAGGGGCAAACTCCCACTTTTCTGAAAAAAAAGTAGCATTTGTTGGTAAAAATTTCATAAATTTTTATTGTTTTTACCCTTAAAACCTCATCTCGTCCTTCACCACACCTCCGTTCTGCGTGTGTTGCAAAAGTTCAGTTTTAATGAAATCCTTGATTTTCTCGCTTTCAATATCATTCGGGAAAAGGAGATGAACATTTGCTCCGGCATCTAATGTAAAAAACAGCGGTAAACCTGTAATTCTTCGGAAATCCCAAATTTTATTGATGACTTCCAAAGTTCCGGTTTTCATCAGGATAAAGGCAGGGTCGCTCATCATCATCATTGCGTGAAGTGTGAGTGCTTCGTGTTCCACAAGTTTGATGAAGCCTGTTATATCGCCGGATTTCAGGATTTCCTTTAAAACGGAAAAATTTTCGTGGGCTTCCCGGAAACGTCTTTCAGCATAAGGATTGGTGTTCATCAGACCGTGACCGACGGTGGAACTTACGGATTTTTCTCCTTCGTGAATGAGCAAAACCCAATCATTGAAATTTTTGAAAACAGGGTGGATTTCATCGTTGTTATACGGAACGGCATACAAATCGGAACTTCCCGCAACTTCTTTGGTTTCGCCCCAAACTACTAATCCGTTGTATAAACTTCGGCACGCACTTCCGCTTCCCAAACGGGCGAGGAAACTTTCTTTTTGGTTGTCGGTTGTCGGTTGTTGGTTGTCGGTTTTTAATTCTTGGCTCTTAAAAATTACGTCCAATTCCATTAAGCATTTTGCAATTGCTCCGAAACCGGAAGCGGAACTCGCAATTCCCGAACTGTGCGGAAATGTATTTTCGGTTTTGATGATGTATTTTCCTTTCAAAATCCAAAGTAAATACGGCTCGATATTTCTGAAATATTTCTCGATTTTCTCTGCGAATTTTTTCTCCTCGTTTCCGGCTAAAAAGGTCTGCACCGAAAATTCTTCATCTGCAAAAAACTGCATTTCCGTATTGGTTCTGCAATGGTTCAGCGTATAACTGATGCTTGGATTGGCAGGAATTTGATTGTCGTACTTCCCCCAATATTTGATGAGTGCGATATTGCTCGGGCAACTTGCCGAAACGGTTTGTGTGGATATTTTGAAATCTGGGTTTCCTGTAAATTGGTTTTCCATAAATTAAGGGTTGTGTTTTCCACAGGTTGCACCTGTGGTTACTAATAGTTAAGCTGCTTCGTAGTTTTGCAAAAATTTACGCTAATATAGACCAATTTTTTTTTAGAGCGGAACAATACAGTTTTTTAAGTTTTTTTCGCTCCTTTTTCATTTAATTTTGGGCGTGTACCAAACCGAAAAATCATTTCGCAAATATCAACTTGTTCGAGGGTTTTTAGGTATAAAAATTCCGCAAAAAAACTCTATCTTTGCTCTATGACAGGAACCGCCGACAAACGACTCTTTCTCATCGATGCCTATGCGATGATTTTCCGTGGATATTACGCGCTTATCCGCAATCCGCGCCTCACTTCCAAAGGTTTGGATACTTCCGCGATTTTCGGATTTACAAACTCTTTAATCGAATTAATCCGCCGTGAAAAACCGACACATCTTGCCGTAGTTTTCGATGTGGGAAAAGAAAACGTCCGGACCGCCGATTTTACCGAATATAAAGCCAACCGGAGCGAAACTCCCGAAGCCATAAAAATCGCCGTTCCTTACATTCACAGGATTTTGGAAGCGATGCACATTCCGATTTTGGGAGTGGAAGGCTACGAAGCCGACGACGTTATCGGGACGATTGCCTGTAAAGCCGAAAACGAAGGCTATACAACGTATATGGTAACGCCCGATAAAGATTTTGCACAACTCGTTACCGATAAAATTAAAATTTACAAACCCGGCTTAAAAGGCGGTGATGTCGAGATTTTAGGAGTCGATGAAATTAAAGCCAAATACGAAATCGAAAATCCGAAACAGGTTATCGATTTTCTTGCTATGATGGGTGATGCCGTGGATAATATTCCCGGTTTGGAAGGTGTCGGCGAAAAAACTGCGATGAAATTCCTGAAAGAATTCGGTTCTATTGAAAATCTTCTGGCAAATACAGACCAGTTAAAGGGAAAATTAAAGGAAAAGATAGAAAATTCGGCAGAAAGAGGAATTTTGTCTAAAAAATTAGCGACCATTATCTGCGATGTTCCGATTGAGTTTCATCAGGAGCAATATGATTTGGAAACCCCTGATTTTGATAAGGTAAGAGAAGTTTTTGATGAAATCGAATTCCGGAGATTGTATGAAAATTTGTTTCGGGCATTTAGTGCAAGCCCGCAAATTGCTTCCGCAATTAGTCCCGAAGGGGAGAGCAACTCTAATAATGAGCCGCAAAATTCAGAGAAAAATAATTCAACAAATAGTATTAGCGATGTTTCCCCCTTTGGGGGAAAGGGGGCTGGTTCAGGGGCAGTTCAGTTGGATTTATTCGCCGATTACGAACAACTCGACCACGCTACTTCATCCAAAACCACGATTGAGCAAAACGACCATTTGTACCAATACATTGACAGTCCGAAAGCGCAGAAAATTCTGGTTGAAAATTTATTGAAACAAAAAACCGTTTGTTTCGATACTGAAACGACTTCGCTCAACGAACTGGAAGCCGAATTGGTGGGAATGAGTTTCAGTTATAAAAAAGGGTTGGCGTATTATATCCCGCTTTCGGAAAAGAGGGAAGAAGTTTTGGAAACGCTGGAAATTTTCCGTCCGTTTTTTGAAAAAGAGGATATTCTGAAAGTCGCCCACAATTTAAAATTTGATTATAAAGTTCTGCATCAGTACGGAATTGAAGTAAAAGGAGCGATTTTCGACACGATGATTGCCCATTATCTTCTCAATCCGGACGGACGGCACGGAATGGATTATCTTTCAGAGGTTTATCTGAATTATAAACCGGTTTCCATTGAAACATTAATTGGTAAAAAAGGAAAAAATCAGGGAAATTTCCGTGATGTTGAACTGAGTGCGGCAACACAATACGCCGCGGAAGATGCGGATATTACATTTCAGCTGTACGAATTGTTTGCGCCGCAGTTGAAAAAGGAAAACCTCGAAGATTTATTTTATAAAATCGAAATTCCGCTGATGAGGGTTCTCGCCAAAATGGAACTTGCCGGAATTTCTCTGGACGAAAAATGGCTGGCTCAGGAAAGCATCGATTTGGAAAACGATTTGAAAAATCTGGAATCCAAAATTTTTGAACTTTCGGAAGAAGAATTCAATATGAACTCTCCGCGTCAGTTAGGCGAAATTTTATTTGAAAAACTCAAACTCGACCCGAAAGCCAAAAAAACCAAAACCGGACAATACGCCACTTCGGAAGATATTTTGCAAAAACTGTCCTCAAAACACGAAATCATCCAACATATTCTGGAATACAGAACCTATCAGAAACTGAAATCCACCTATGTTGATGCGCTTCCGGAGCAGATTGACAAAACCGATAACCGCGTTCACACCAATTTCTCGCAAACTACGGCTGCAACGGGAAGACTGGCTTCCGTGAATCCGAATTTGCAGAATATTCCAATCCGGACATTGAGAGGTCAGCAAATCAGAGGTGCATTTGTGGCAGGAGAAGGAAAAAAACTGATTTCTGCGGATTATTCCCAAATCGAACTCCGCCTGATTGCCGAAATTTCCGGCGAAGAAAATATGATTAAAGCCTTTCAGAACGGTGAAGACATTCACGCTTCCACCGCTTCAAAATTGTTTAAAATTCCATTGGAAGAAGTTACGAAAAACCAAAGAAGTCAGGCAAAAACCGTGAACTTCGGGATTATTTACGGACAAGGCGCATTTGCTTTGGCGGAACAAACCGGACTTTCCCGAACCGAAGCCAAACAACTGATAGATTCCTATTACGAGACCTATCCGAAACTGAAAGAATTTATGGCGGAACAGGTGAAAAAAGCCCGTGAATTGGGTTACGTGGAAACCATTTTGGGAAGAAAACGCCATTTAAAAGACATCAATTCCAATAATTTTGTAGTTCGCGGACACGCAGAACGGAACGCAATCAATGCACCGATTCAGGGAAGTGCGGCAGACATTATCAAAATCGCAATGATTAACATTGACGAAAAAATTTCCACACAGAATTTAGAAACAAAAATGCTGTTGCAGGTTCACGACGAACTTATTTTTGAAACTCCAATCAGCGAAGTGGAAATGGCTTCAAAACTCATTAAAACCGAAATGGAATCTGCTGTGAAAACGAATGTTCCGCTTGTTGTGGAGGTTGGTGTGGGTGATAACTGGCTGGAAGCGCATTAGATTTGTCTGACCTAATCAATAAACGAAAAAATTTCACAGACAAAAACACGAAAAATATCTCTTTTTGGAAACCAGATTTTCAATAAATTTGTAAAAATCTTTTATCAATTATTCAATTACGATGCAAAATTATCTTGACCTTTTACAACATATCCTCGACAACGGAACCGATAAAACCGACCGCACCGGAACGGGAACACGAAGCGTTTTCGGCTATCAGTTAAGATACGATTTGTCAAAAGGTTTTCCTTTGGTAACGACCAAAAAAGTTCACTTAAAATCCATTATTTATGAGCTTTTATGGTTTTTGAAAGGCGATACCAATATCAAATATCTGAACGATAACGGAGTAAGCATTTGGGACGAATGGGCGGACGAAAACGGCGATTTAGGTCCCGTTTACGGTGCACAATGGCGAAGTTGGAAAGGTGCGGATAACAAAGTCATCGACCAGTTTTCGGAAGTGATTGACCAAATCAAAAAAAATCCGGATTCCCGAAGATTAATCGTTTCCGCTTGGAATGTTGCGGAGATTCCGAATATGGCTTTAGCACCTTGCCATGCGATGTTTCAGTTTTATGTGTCCTCTCCCGACCTCTCCAAAGGAGAGGAGAAAGGGAAATTGTCTTTGCAACTCTACCAAAGAAGTGCCGATGTTTTCTTGGGAGTTCCGTTCAATATTGCGAGTTATGCTTTGCTTTTGATGATGGTTGCACAGGTTTGTGATTTGGAAGTCGGCGATTACGTGCATACTTTCGGCGATGTTCATATTTATAACAATCATTTTGAGCAAGTGCAAAAACAGCTTTCCCGTGAGCCGAAATCTTTACCGATAATGAAACTCAATCCCGAAATCAAAGATATTTTCGGTTTTAATTTTGAAGATTTTACGCTGGAAAATTATGAACCGTATCCGGGAATTAAAGCACCTGTGGCGGTTTAGAATAAAAAAATATAAAATGAAAAAACTGATTTCTTTTTTTCTGATTTTCGGAGCGTTTTTCACATCGTTTTCCCAAGCCGTAAATACTTCAAAATTAGATGAATATTTCAATGTTTTGGAAGAAAACAAAAAAGTAATGGGAAGTTTCGCCATTGCCAAAAACGACAAAATAATTTATACAAAAACAATCGGACTGGCAGATTCCGAGCCGGAAAAAAAGGCGGATAACAATACGCTGTACAGAATCGGTTCTATTTCCAAAACTTTTACGGCGGTTTTAACGATGAAAGCCGTTGAAGAAAAAAAATTGAAATTGGACACCCAATTAAATGCCTTTTTTCCTCAAATAAAAAATGCAGAAAAAATCAGTATTGACCAGCTTTTGAGCCACCGAAGCGGAATCCATAATTTTACTGATGATATTGATTTTTTCGGGTATTACGACAGTCCCGTTTCGCAGGAAACGCTGTTGAGCAACATTCAGCAGGGCGGAAACGATTTTGAGCCGGGCGAAAAATACAGTTACAGCAATTCCAATTACGTTGTTTTGGCTCTTATTCTCGAAAAAATTTACAAAAAAAATTATGCATCGCTGGTTGAAGAAAAAATTATCAAACCTTTGAAATTGAAAAACACAAGGGTAATGGAAAAAATTGATTCTGAAAAAGGCATGGCTCATTCGTTCACCTATTCTCGCAATAAAATTATTAAAAGCAAAGAAACACACCCGAACGTAACTGTCGGAGCAGGAAATATGATGTCCACACCGTCGGATTTATTAACATTTATCATGGCTTTGGAAAACGGAAAACTGGTTCGCAAAGAAAGCCTGAAAAAAATGCAGGATTATAAAGATGACTACGGTTACGGTCTTTTTCCTGTTCCTTTTCACGGAAAAACAGGTTACGGACACAACGGAAGAATTGATGATTTTCAGTCTGTTTTATACTATTTTCCCGACGGAAAAATTTCGTTTGCCATGGTTACCAACCAGAGTAATTTTGATAACAACAGCATTTCTATTGCTGCATTGAGTGCGGCTTACGGGATGGGTTTTAAAATTCCTTCGTTTAAGATAATTCAATTAAAAGAAGAAGAGTTACAGCCTTTTGCAGGAACATATTCACACCCGGAATTTCCTTTAAAAATCAATATTTTTATAAAAGACGGAAAATTGTTGGGACAGGCAACAGGACAAGGAGCTTTCCCGCTGGACGCCGTTTCCCAAAACGAATTTACGTTTGAGCAGGCAGGAATTACAATGAAATTTAACGCCGAAAAAGGAGAAATGTTTTATACGCAAATGGGACAGGCTCTGACGTTTACAAAAGAAAAATAATGAACGCTGTTTTTTCAGGTCAAACGCATTAAAATTTACTTGTAGAGTGAAACGCCTTTGCGAACTTAAAAATAAAACGGTTAGTAGTCAAAAATCTTTGCGAAATCTTTGCGTTTAAAAAAGCACCATGATTAAAAACGGACAATCTATTCAATTTTGTAACAATCTCTTAAAAACTGATACTAATTTCATCAAAATACTTTCATAAAATGAAAAAACTCTTCATCGCTGCACTTTTTTTAGGTGCATTTTTTAATTCAAATACATTTTTTGCACAAACTGAAACTTCCGGCAGAAACGGAGTTTACAGAGCAACGCACACCAAAACCACCGAACTGAAACATACGAAATTAAAAGTCAGTTTCGATTACGAAAAAGAACAGATGAACGGCGAAGAATGGCTCACGGCGAGTCCGTATTTTTACGCTTCCAATGAACTGGTTCTCGATGCAAAAGGAATGTTGGTTCACGAAGTGGCTTTGGACAAAAACGGTTCAAAACAGCCTTTGAAATTCGATTACAAAGACGATATTCTGAAAATCAACCTCGATAAAACCTATCAGAAAAATCAGGATTACACGGTTTACATCAAATATACCGCCCGCCCGAATGAGGTAAAACAGGAAGGAAGTGCTGCAATCAACGATGCAAAAGGGCTGTATTTCATCAACGCACAAGGAAAAGACCCGGACAAACCAACCCAAATCTGGACACAGGGCGAAACGGAATCGTCTTCGGCTTGGTTTCCGACCATTGATAAACCGAATCAGAAAACCACTCAGGAAATTTTTATGACCGTTCCTGATAAATACGTTACGCTTTCCAACGGGCTTCTGAAAGATTCAAAAAAAGAAGCAAACGGACTTCGCACAGACCATTGGGTGATGGACAAAAAACATTCTCCGTATCTTTTCTTTATGGGAGTCGGCGATTTTTCGGTGGTAAAAGACAAATGGAGAAACATTCCCGTAGATTATTATGTGGAAAAAGAATATGAACCGTATGCAAAGCAGATTTTCGGAAATACGCCGGAAATGATGGAGTTTTTCTCCAAAAAACTGAATTACGATTATCCTTGGAGCAAATACGCTCAAATGGTCGGTCGCGACTACGTTTCCGGAGCAATGGAAAACACAACTGCAACACTTCACGGAGAAGGTGCACAGCAAAAACCGGGACAATTAATCGACGAAAATGCTTGGGAAGATACCATTGCCCACGAACTTTTCCACCATTGGTTCGGCGATTTGGTAACGGCAGAAAGCTGGAGCAATCTTACTGTAAATGAATCATTTGCAAATTATTCCGAATACCTTTGGAACGAATACAAATACGGAAAAGACCAGGCAGATTATCACATCATGAAAGATGTGAACCATTATATCCACAATACGAGGGATTTTAATAAAGATTTGGTGCGTTTCGATTATGAAAGCAGGGAAGATGTTTTCGATTTGGTAACGTATCAGAAAGGTGGCGGAATCCTGCACATGCTGAGAAATTATCTCGGTGATGAAGCGTTTTTTGCCGGAATAAACGATTATCTTAAAACCAATGAATATCAAAACGGAGAAGCACACCAACTGCGACTTTCCTTTGAAAAAATTTCCGGGAAAGACCTTAGCTGGTTCTTCAATCAATGGTATTTCGGGAACGGAAATCCGAAAATTTCCTACACTTCCAGCTATGAACCGGTGAAAAAAGAAGTAACCGTTTCCATCAGCCAAACGCAGACACCTTTGTTTGAATTTCCTTTAACCATCGATGTTTTTGTAAACGGAAAACCGGAAAGGCAAAAAGTGTGGGTAGAAGCGAAATCCAAAAATAATTTTACTTTTTCCGCAGCGAAAAGTCCTGATTTGCTGAATATTAACCCGGACGGAATACTGGTAAGCGAAATTACCGAAACCAAAACGCCCGAGCAATATTTTACGCAATATTCCGGAACAAAAGATTTCTATGGAAGATATACAGCCGTGCAAAAATCTGCGGAAGATGCTTCAAAGAGCGATGCCTCTGTGAAAACTCTGGCTGCCGCACTGAAAGACCCGTTTTTCAGAGTTAGGGAAAAGGCATTGTCGGCATTGGATTTATCAAAACCGAATGTTGCCAAATTGGCTCTTTCAGAAGTAGAAAAACTGGCTTCCAACGACCCGAAAACTTTGGTTCAGGCAGCGGCGATTTCCGCTTTGACAAAAACAAAGAACGCCAAATACACGAGCCTTTACGAAAAAGGAATGTCCGCAGTTTCCGATGCAGTAAAAGCGGCTTCACTTTCCGGAATCACTTCTCTTGACCCGGCAAAAGCAGCATCTCTGACGGAAAAACTCGACCTTGAAAATGCTTCCGAAGATTTGATGAGTTCTTTGCTACCAATCATTGTAAAGAATAAAATTGAAAGGCAAATGCCTGCGATTGCTTCGATGGTGGCATTTTACCCGTTTATCAAATTCCAAAATCCTGAATTGGGAGCATCAGCAGAAGAAGGCTACAACTGGATTATGAGTTCCGATAACCTGAAAGCCACAGAAAAAGTAACGAAAATTTTGATGCAGGTAAAAAGCCAGATTGGCGAAAATCCACAGGCGAAAATGATGATTTCCCAGATTCTGAAAGACGGACTTGCGAAAAAAATGCAAGTACTGAAAAACAATCCTAACAGCACAACCATCAATCAGCAGATTGATGCGCTCAACAAAGCGATTGAAGCGTATAAATAACGAGGCAATAAAACCAGTAAAACTCTTTCATGATGTTGAATCGTGGAAGAGTTTTTTTATTAAGTTGCAATTCTTTTTCATTTCAGATACCTTTGCAGTATGAAATCTTTAAAAGTAGTTTTTTTCGGAACGCCCGATTTTGCGAGAGCTTCTCTGGAAGCCATTCATCAGTCGGAGCACGAAGTTGTCGGTGTCGTTACGGTTGCAGATAAAGCGAGCGGACGCGGGCAGAAAATCAATGAATCACCCGTAAAAAAATATGCGTCGGAACAGAATATTCCTGTTTTTCAGCCTGAAAAACTCCGTAACCCTGAATTTTTAGAGCAAATGAAAAATCTTGATGCGGATGTTTTTGTGGTGGTGGCTTTCAGGATGATGCCGAAAATATTGTTTGAGCTTCCAAAATTGGGAACGTTCAATCTTCACGCTTCCCTGCTTCCCGATTATCGTGGCGCGGCGCCGATTAATTACGCCATTATCAACGGTGAAACGAAAACCGGAGCAACCACTTTTTTCATCAACGAAAAAATAGATGAGGGAAATATTCTTCTTCAGGATTCTCTGGAAATTCTGCCTGATGAAAACGCAGGAAGTCTCCACGACAGATTAATGGAACTCGGTTCAAAACTCGTGGTGAAAACGCTGGACGGACTGGCGGAAAATTCCATTGAGGAACAGCCACAGCCTTTTGTGGAACAACCGAAAAACGCCTATAAAATCTTCAAAGAAGATACCCGAATCGACTGGAATCAACCCACCAAAAAAGTATACGATTTCATCCGAGGAATGTCGCCTTATCCATGCGCATTTACCACGCTGAAAATCGGTGATGAGGAAAAAGGACTAAAGATTTACAGAGGAAATTACGAAGTAAAAGAACACTCCAATAAAGCCGGAACATTGGAAATTTCCAAAAACAGTTTCGGAATTTATGCCAAAGACGGCATCTATTTCCTTCTCGAAGTCCAGATGGAGGGGAAAAAACGAATGGATGTAAAAGATTTTCTGAATGGTTTTCAGAGTTTTGAAAATATTAAACCGATTTGAGAAATCAAATCGGTTTTTTTATCGTAAATTACCTGTTGTGCATTTAGAATTTTAAAAATAATCAATAAACGCAAAGTTTTTTTGAGAAAATATGCAAATTTCAGTGAGCAAAAGTGTTCCGTCTTCGACGGATTTATTAAGCAAAAACTTTATCATGAATTTATTCAAAATCTTTGCTTTCTAAAAAAAAGAAAATCATTGATAATCTTTGCGTTTGAAAAACATTTACAAATGCACAACAGGCTGTAAATTATTTTTTCTTTAATCCAAAGGCACCATTTCCGTTACTTCCACTCCGTAGCCTGAAATTACAGGTTTCTGGTCGGGATTCTGAGTGATAACGCGGAATTTGGTGATGCCTAATTTTTTAAGAATCTGCGTTCCGATTCCGTATTCCATGAAATTCGGAGTTATGGTCGGGCGGGATTCTTGTCCATCCTGATAATCGAGGAAATGCTGGAGTTTTCTCATGGTTTGTTCTGCATTGGAGACGTTGTTGATGAAAATAATTGCTCCTTTTCCTTCTTTATTGATGATGTCAGTTACTTTTTTCAGAAGCGGATTTTCTCCGTTCGTCAGTCTCGATAAAACATCAAAATATGCGCTCGAACTCTGCACTCTTACTAGAACCGGCTCTTCGTATTCCCATGTTCCTTTGGTAAGAGCAAAATGAATCTGCTCCGTATGTTTTTCCTGAAATGCGTGAAAATCAAATTCTCCGTACAGGGTTTTTACTTTTCTGTTGACGATTTCATTGACCAAATCACCTTTTTTCAGCTGATAATCAATTAAATCTTCGATAGAAACGATTTTTAATCCGTGCTTTTTCCCGAATTCCAGAAGATGAGGAAGTCTTGCCATCGTTCCGTCTTCGTTCATGATTTCGCAGATAACGCCGCCTTCTTTCAGCCCTGCAAGGCGCGTGAGGTCAATCGCCGCTTCCGTATGTCCTGCCCTTTTCAGAACGCCGCCTTCTTTTGCCCGAAGCGGAAAAATATGTCCCGGACGCATCAAATCGCTCGGTTTGGTTTCGGGATCCATGATGGCTTTTATGGTTTTGGCACGGTCGCTTGCAGAAATTCCGGTGGTGGCACCTTTTCCCAATAAATCCACGGAAACGGTGAAAGCGGTTTCTTTCGGGTCGGTGGAATTGGCAACCATGGAGTGAAGTTCGAGTTCGTCGCATCTTTTTTCGGTAATCGGCATGCAGATTAAACCTCTTGCATGAACGGTCATAAAATTGACGATTTCTGTGGTAATCAGTTCGGCTGCTGCCAGAAGGTCGCCTTCGTTTTCACGGTTTTCATCGTCAACGACGATGACCATTTTCCCGTTTTTCAGGTCTTCGATGGCTTCCGGTATGGTGTTGAGTTGGATTTCAGACATGGATAGTAATAAAAATTTTTGCAAAGATAGAGATTTGAAAGCATTGAAATCATCTGTTTTGAGGAATATCTCGATTGATGAAAACATAATGATAATTTTTGCGGTAATTAGTTGTTTTAAACGCAAAGTCTGAAAAATTTTTCAAATGATTCAAAATTAAAAAACCAATCTTATAGAACTGCAAAAACCAATGCAGTAAATTTTACCGACACTTTTTCGGGTTTTACCGCATTTATTTTGTTATTAAGAATTTTATACCTAAATTTATTTTCTTTATCAAAAGTGTAAACATTTAATTTAATACTATTAATACTAAAAAAAACGATATTATGGACAGAAAGAATTTTTTAAAAGGGTTGGGCGTTATCGGTGCATCGATTCCGCTGATGGGTTTTGCCGGAAAAAATCTATTGGAAGACCCAATGGACGAACCCTCCAACAACGATTTGCTGGCTTGCACGGAAACACCTGAAGAAATTCCCGGTCCGTATCCGGCACCAAGCTCGATAAGTACTTCTACTTTATTAAGAAGCAATATCACAGAAGGCACACAAACAGGGATTCCGCTGACTTTGGCGTTGAATATCAAAAATGTAAACAACAACTGTGCATCTGTGGGTGCAGGTTACAGAGTCGATATTTGGCATTGCAACAAGAGAGGATATTACTCCGCTTATGCAGGACAGCCGGGAATTGACGGGACTAAAGACACGACCGGACAAACGTGGCTTCGGGGAATACAATATACCGATTCAAACGGACAGGTAAATTTTACGACCATTTATCCGGGTTGGTACACGCCGAGAACCACACATATTCACGTTCAGGTGTATGATGCTTCCAACACGCTGATACTCACTACACAGCTTGTTTTTCTCGACAGCGTGAATACAACTGTGAATTCTTACTACGCAACGAGCGGACAAAATTCCACCACCAATGCTACCGATATGGTGGTCAGTGATTCTTATGCCAGTGAAATTATTACCGTAACAGGAAGCACCACCGCAGGCTATGCAGGAACCGCCGATGTTTTCGTAGAAGGAACATTAGGCGTTGATGATTTGAGTTTTGAAACCGGCGGACAATTCGGGAATGTGAATATTTATCCGAATCCCGCTTCCGATAATGCGAAAATTTCGTTCAACCTCATTCAGTCATCGACCGTGAGTGTCGAGATTTTGGATTTTTCGGGAAGAAGCATCAAAAAAATCGCAGGCGAAAATTTTGCAAAAGGCAAAAACGAATTGAACCTTAATCTTTCCGAATTAAAAACCGGAACTTATCTGTACAAAATCAATGTTTCAAACATCAACGGAGATTTTTCGCAGACCAAAAAATTGATTAAAAAATAAAAACTTTATTTTTGCACACACTTTTAAAATAAATATTAAAAATAAAATGGTACAAACAACTTTTTTGAAAAAAATAGCAGGACTTCTGTTTATTTTTTTGGCAGGACTTGCGTTTTCGCAAACCGGAATAAAAGTAATTTATTACACCGGTGCGGAACAGAATTTTGCCATACAGGACAGCGGAAAACTTTACTTTTCCGGAGATAATCTTCTGATAAAAACCGATGCTTCGGCAACGGATACTTCTATCCCGGTAAGCATTATCAGCAAAATCGTATTCTCGAGCGACTCTTTGGCAGCTCAGGAAGTAGGAGCAAACGACAAGAATTTGAAACTCTATCCGAATCCTTCTTCGGATTTTATCAGAATCAAATCGGACGCAAAATCACTTTCGGTAAAAATTTACAGTCTTGACGGAAAAATGGTTTTATCCGGAAATTACAAATCCGATGAAGACATCAATGTTTCCAAATTGGAAAAAGGCGTTTATCTTGTTCAGGCAAATGGTACAACTATTAAATTTATCAAAAAATGAAAAAGTATTTATTAATATTAGGAGTGCTGTTTTCGTTTTTGATGAACGCACAGTACAATATCGTCGTTAATAACTCGGGAAACACAATGTATGCTTCCCCGATTTCCAGCGTGGACCAAATTACGTTTGACGGAACTTACTCTAAAATTCTAACTTCCGGAAACACTTCTACGCTTAATATCCAGAAAGCGTTTATTGACAGTTTTACATTTACTACATCTACTGTAAACCTCGATAAAATCTACATTATCTGGAACGGAACGGACGATGCCACGATTATCAATCCGTATTCCGCAAGTGGTGTAACAATCACAGCAACAGGAGGTGCGGTTACCGTTACTTCAACTTCTACCACCAGCAATTTGGAATACAATCTTTTGGGAACGAGTTCCGCAGGAAGTTTGACGATGAGTTCAGTTTCTCCGGCAAGTTTTGTCTTGAATAATCTGAATCTGACCAACGCAAGCGGACCTGCGATTATCGTAACCGGTGCTCAAACGCATACGTTCACGCTGCAAAGCGGAACGACTAATTCTTTGACGGACGGAGCTTCCAGCTCCAAAAACGGAGCATTGCAAACCGACGGTAATATTGTGTTTGCAGGAACAGGAAGTTTGTCCATTAACGGAATTAAAAAACACGGAATTTCCACTTCCAAAGCTATTGAAATCCAAAACGGAACGATTACCGTTACAGGAGCAGCTTCGGACGGACTTCATTCCGAAGGATTTACGATGAGCAGCGGAACACTCACTGTTACTGCAACAGGAGATGCCGTAGATGCAGGAGATACTGCCGTTGCGATTTCCGGAGGAAGCATTACCGCAAACCTCGCTTCTGCCGATGTGAAGGGAATCAAAACGGGAACTAACACAATTAATATTTCCGGAGGAACGATTAATTTGACATTAACCGGTGCACAATCCAAAGCCATCAGTGCGAAACAAGCGATTACCATAACCGGCGGAACAATTACTGCAAATCTTTCGGGAGCAGCAGTTCTTACGGCTTCCGGAAGCGGATTCGACCCGTCTTATTCTACTGCAATAAAATCTGATACAACAGTTAACATCAGCAATGCAACGATTAACCTTACGCTGACTTCAACAGCCAACGGAGGTAAAGGAATTGCCGCAGACGAAGCCATTACCATAAACAGTGGAAATATTACCATTTCTACCGCAGGAAGCGGAGCTGCTTATACCAATACAGACGGTCTTGCGGATTCTTATTCATCATCGTCCATTTCTTCCGACACCGATATTAATATTCTCGGCGGAACATTGGTTTTGACCAATTCCGGAACGGCAAGCAAAGGAATCAATGCTGACGGAAATGTAACTGTAAGCGGAGGAAGTACAACGGTAAATCTTTCGGGAGCAACTTTATTGGCAGCATCGGGAAGCGGATACGACCCGTCTTATCCAACAGGAATAAAAGCAGACGGAACGGTAACTATTTCCGCAGGAACAGTAACGGTTACGGGAACTTCCGCAGCAACAGGAACGAAAGGAATTTCTGCTGATGGCGACATCAACATTTCCGCCGGAACTGTAAATATTACAACAGCCGGAAACGGAGCAACGTACACCAATGCTTCCGGAACAATAGATTCTTATTCTTCTGCTGCAATTTCGGGAGATGCCAACGTAGTTATCAGCGGAGGTTCTGTTACTACATCAAGTTCAGGTAGTGCCGGAAAAGGAATTAAATCAGACGGACAAATTACCATCGGAACTACAACAAGCAGTCCGACTTTAAATATAACAACAACCGGAGCTCGTTTATTGGTTTCGGGAACAGATTATTCCCACCCGAAAACAATGGTCGCAGCAGGTGCTATCGTCATCAACAATGGAACGAATACTTTAAATTCCACCGATGACGGAATCCATTCCGATACTTCTATCACGATTAACGGCGGAACAAATAAAATTTCCGCAGTATCAGCAACATCGGGAGTTGGCGAAGGAATCGAAGCACCGATAATTAATTTAACCGGTGGAACAAACACCGTGAATGCTTCCAACGACGGTATCAACGCAACTTACGGAACAGTAAGTGGCGGAACGGAAGCTGATGATGGCAGCCAGCTGAATATTTCAGGCGGAATCCACATCATCACAGGAAGTGATGCGGTGGACAGCAACGGAGATATTACCATTACAGGCGGAACAACCATTATAAACGGACCAACCAGCCAGCCGGAAGAAGGTATTGATTTCAACGGAACATTCAATATGAACGGCGGATTCTTAATTTCTGCGGGTTCTAATGCCAGTATGACAAAAGCGATGAGCACAACTTCTACACAAGTGGGAATGTACATCAAATCTAACGCACAGCTTCCAACTACCTCAATGATTCATATTCGGAACACAGCAGGAACAGAAATGGTAACTTTCAAACCGAAAAATGCGGTGTATTACTTCCATTTTTCCAGTCCAAATCTGGCGAAGTCTACGCAGTATAGAATCTATTTCGGCGGAAGTTATACGGGCGGAAGTTATGTTGGCGGAACTTCCGGTTGGGGATTATACACCGGCGGAACATATTCTACAACCGGTGCAACTTTGAAAAGCACCACAACGACTTCTTCGTCATCAACGGTAAATACGATAAGTTTTTAAAACTTATTAATCTACTTACTTTAATACATTTATTCCCGAAAAACCGGCTCATTATTTGAGCCGGTTTTTCTTTTTTGCAGTTTTTTCCGAAAAGCGACTGATATTTATCAATGATATATCTCATTTTATTTTTTGAAAGATTGCAGTACCTTTGAGGAAACAATTTTCCAGATTATGATAAACTATGTAAGCGCAGAAGAAGCAGTATCCATCATCCAGAGCGGTAATAGAATATTCGGACACGGAAGCGCCTGTACACCAAATGTTTTGTATGATGAACTTGCCCGGCAAGCCTCCCGGCTCAAAAACGTGGAAATGGTATCCATCACACAGCAGGGAAATGTGGAGATTGCAAAACCTCAGTATAAAGACAGTTTTTTTGTCAATTCGCTTTTCACCTCCACTCCGGTTCGTGAAGCTGTAAATTCCGACCACGGAGATTTCATTCCTATATTTTTGAGCGAGATTCCAATACTTTTCAAAAACGGGCATCTTCCTTTGGATGTTGCCTTGATTACGGTTTCACCGCCCGACGCACATGGTTACTGCACATTGGGAACATCGGTGGATGTTGCCAGAAGTGCTATCGATACCGCAAAAAAAATCATCGCCGTCGTCAATCCGAACATGCCGAGAACGCACGGAGACGGAATGATTCATATCGGCAGAATTCACAAATTCGTGTGGAATGAAGACGATTTATTGACCATAGATTATGGATCAAAAGTCGGAGAAGAAGAAATGCAGATAGGAAGAAACGTTGCCCAACTCATTGACGACAAAGCCACCCTCCAAATGGGAATCGGAACTATTCCCGATGCAGTTCTGAAATGTCTTACCAACCACAAAGACCTCGGAATCCATACGGAAATGCTGAGCGACGGTGCGATTGATTTGATTCTGAATGATGTGGTGAACAACAAGCACAAAGGAACACACATCAACAGAACGATTACCAGTTTCTGTTTCGGAACACGCAGGCTGTACGATTTCGTGGATGATAATCCCGCCATTTCGTTTATGGATGTTCAGCACGTGAATTATCCGATTAACATTATGAAAAACAAAAGAATGCACGCCATCAATTCAGCGATTGAGATTGATTTGACAGGTCAGGTTTGTGCAGATTCTATCGGAACTTATCAGTTCAGCGGAATCGGCGGACAGATGGATTTTATGAGAGGCGCAGCATTAAGCGAGGGAGGAAAACCGATTATGGCAATTTCTTCCAGAACCAAAAAAGGAATCCCGAGAATCGTTCCGTTCCTGAAACAGGGGGCAGGCGTGGTAACGACAAGAGGACACATCCACTACGTCTGTACCGAATACGGAACGGCTTATCTCTACGGAAAAAGCCTGAAACAGCGTGCCAAAGCGTTAATAGAAATCTCTCATCCTGACGACAGAGAAGCCCTTGACCGTGCAGCACATGAACGTTTTAAATATTAAGAAATTGCTTTTAATCTTTATGGAGTATATCATTTTCAATAACCGTTTTCTGCCATAATACCTACATTCAGAAGAATTTTTATTAAACCTGATGAACATCGGATTTCCTTCAAAATTTCTGGCAAAATTCTTGTTTCTTGGTAATGTCAAAAATTAAATATGAAAAAACACAGATTTGCAACTATTATTGCCATAGCGCTTATTTCCTGTAATAAGATTGAGGAAAAAATCAATGAAACCATTGACAAAACTTCCGAAACGGTAAAACAAAAAGCCAAAGACAAGGTGAAAGAGACCATTGATTCCACGATTTCGGAATCCATCAATTCCGTAACCAATGCTGAAAATGCAGTTTTCACCGAAGTTTTTCCTGATGAAATTCCCGCATTCATCACCGAATTTAAGGGGAAAAAAGTAACGCTCCCGAACGGAAGTCCGGTATATGTTTTCAAATACAAAGCGGAAAAAGACTCCCTCATTTTTTTCCTGGAATCACAGCCGGCTTCCGATGAAAGCCGTTCCGATAAAACCGCCCGGAAAATCGACGGACAAAGCATTATCGACAAACTTTCGCTCGTTGAAAAATTCATTCCGCAGGGAACGATTGACACTTCGTTTTTAGAAGAAATCAAAAATGATGAGAACATTGAATTTTACAGGCTGAAACGCATTCCGAACAACTCTACGGTTATTTATAATCCGAAAAATAATCAGGTTTTTCAGTTTATTGAAATTGTGAAATAAAAGGAGCGACGAAGTCGCGACATATTGGTAAAGTGTCTTATATCAAATGATTACTCAAGGTGCGAAGCACCGACATATTGGTTCAACAAAATCTGATTTTTTGGAAAACTCAACCAATATGTCGGTGCTTCGCACCTTTTTCCCTCACTATTCTTTTTTTACCAACATGTCGCGGCTTCGCCGCTTTTCTTTATATTTAAAATTCCGTACTTTTATCCTGTTTAAAATCCAACAATGAAAATCTATACCAAAACCGGAGATAAAGGACAGACCGCATTATACGGCGGAACACGGGTTTCCAAAGCGTCCGCAAGAGTGGAAAGTTATGGCAATATTGACGAGTTAAATTCGTTCATCGGCGTTGCGAAAAGCCAGATTGAGAACGAAAATATTCTGAACCAACTGAAAAAAATCCAGTTTGACTTGTTTACGGTCGGTTCTGAATCCGCAACGCCGGTCGATAAACTGATGCTTGCCAACGGAAAACCGAGATTGCCACTTGCAATTTCCGAAAAAGAAATATCGGAATTGGAAATTTGGATGGACGAAATGGAAGAAAAACTCGAACCTTTGCAATATTTCATTTTGCCGGGAGGCGGAAAAGCGGCGACTTTTCTACACGTTGCGAGAACTGTTTGCAGGCGTGCCGAACGCAGTTTGGTTTTCCTGAACCAATCCGAAGAAGTCCGCCCGGAATTGATAAAATATCTCAACCGTTTGTCGGATTATCTTTTTGTTTTGGCACGTTATGTTTCCCAACTTCACAATGAACCGGAAGAATACTGGAATCCTAATGAGAGGAACAAGTAAAAAGGAAAAAGAGCCAAGTGTTTCGAGATACGAGGTTCGGGTTACGAGTTATTCCCCTCTTTTCACGAGGTGTTTTTTAAAAAGTAAAAAACATATCAAACGATTTTCAAACAGCCTCAAACAACTTCAAGCAATTTCAAACTCTCGAACCTTAAACATTGAACTTTAAACTTTAAACCTTAAACGAAGAATTGAAAGCACTACTTTTCATCAACGGAGAACCGCCGAAAACACTTCCTGACATGTCGGGTTATGATTTGATTGCCTGCACAGACGGCGCATTTCATTATTTGAAAGAGAAAAATTTTCCTTTGGGAAAACTGGATTTTATTTCGGGGGATTTTGATTCACATCCCGAGATTCTTCACTGCGTTCAGAAATCCGAAGGATTCAGCAAAGCCAATGACAAGAAAAGTGACAATCATTTTGAAATCATCGAAACTCCCAATCAGGAACATCCCGATTTTCATAAAGCCTTGGAAATTCTTCTCGAAAAAGGTGTTGAGAAAGTGGATGTTTATGGAGGAAGCGGCAGAGAACAAGACCATTTTCTGGGGAATCTGAGTACGGCATTTTTCTTTAAAGACCGTTTAAATATTACGTTTTTTGATGATTTTTCATCTTATTTTTTTATTCCGAAAACATTCTCACTCCATAATGTGAAAGGCAGAATGATTTCGCTGCTGCCTTTTCCTGTCGCAAAAAATATAGAAACCAAAGGTTTGAAATGGGCTTTAAATAATGAAAATCTGGTTTTAAGCGGACGAATCGGAACACGAAATGTCGCAGAAAACGATGATGTTTTCATTGAATACAAAGAGGGCGATTTGCTGATTTTTATCGGGAAAAAATACTTATGATATTTTATGAAAATTTAAAATAAAAAACCAAACTTTTTTACCATTTTTGCAGTCTTAAATCTTTTTCGCAAAAATGAAAATCAAATATTCCGAACTTATTGACCAGACATTGTATTTTCCGACCGAGGAATTCAGTGTTGAAGAGAATAGTCTGAAATTTCACGACATTCCGCTGATGGAGGTCGTCGAACAGTTCGGGACACCCTTGAAATTCAATTATCTGCCGAAGATTTCCACGAATATCCAGCGTGCGAAAGCATGGTTTCGGGAAGCCTTTGAAAAGAACCAATACACCAAATCCTACCGCTATTGCTACTGCACGAAATCGAGCCATTTTTCTTTTGTTATTGATGAAGCACTGAAAAACGACATCTCCATAGAAACCTCTTCCGCTTATGATATGGACATCGTAAAAGCCCTCTACGACAAAGGAAAAGTAGACAAAGAAGTGGAAGTTATCTGCAACGGTTTCAAAACGGATGATTATCTTCAGAAAATCGCAGAGCTTATCAACAACGGTTTTGAAAACATCACACCGATACTCGATAATTACAGGGAATTAGACAAGCTCACCGAAAGCATCGACGCCACATTCAACATCGGAATCCGAATTGCTTCTGAGGAAGAGCCGAAATTTGAATTTTATACCTCAAGATTGGGAATAGGATACAAAGACATCATCCCTTATTACAGCCAGAAAATCGCGGAACACCCGAATGCAAGGCTGAAAATGCTTCATTTTTTCATCAATACCGGAATCAAGGATACGGCATATTACTGGAACGAGCTGTATAAATGCCTCCGCGTTTATGCCCGACTGAAAAAAATTGCTCCCGAAGTGGATTCCCTCAATATTGGCGGTGGTTTTCCTATTAAAACTTCCCTCAATTTCGATTATGATTATCAGTATATGGTAAACGAAATTGTTTCTCAGATTAAAAAATTCTGCGAAGAAGAAGGTGTGGAAGAACCGAATATTTATACCGAATTCGGAAGTTTTACCGTGGGAGAAAGCGGAGGACATCTCTACAAAATTATTTCCCAAAAACGCCAGAACGACAGGGAAAAATGGAATATGATTAATTCGTCCTTCATGACTACACTTCCCGATACATGGGCGATCTCAAGGCATTTCATCATGCTTCCGCTGAACCGCTGGGAAGATACTTACGAAAGGGTTTTCCTGGGCGGGCTCACCTGTGATTCCGATGATTATTACAATTCCGAACAGCATACCAACGCAATATATCTGCCCGTTTTTAACGATATAAAACCTCTGTATATCGGGTTTTTCCATACCGGAGCGTATCAGGAAACCATTGGCGGTTACGGCGGTGTACACCACTGCCTGATGCCACAGCCGAAACATATTCTCATCGATAAAGATGAAGAGGGAAATTTCGTGTACACTGTTTTCCGTGAGGAACAGAAGCCGGAGGATGTACTGAAATTGCTGGGATATTAGATATTTTTGTACTAAAGGAAGTAATTTTGATGAAATTTAACACAATTTCATAGATGAAAAGCATGAAATACCTGCTTTCAAAATCTGCAAACGAAGTTCAGAAGTAGTCCCGGATCAATGCTGAGCATTATTGCTATGCACTGAAAATCCCAAACATTTCAGTATTTTTGTTCAATGAATCCCGAACTCGAACTTCAACTCAAAACTTTACCGTCAGACCCCGGAGTGTACCGTTATTACGATAAAAACGGGCAACTTCTGTATGTCGGGAAAGCCAAAAATTTGAAGAAAAGGGTTCTTTCTTATTTTAATAAAACGCTTTCTGGTTACCGAACCCGAATTATGGTCGGGAAAATTCATCGTCTGGAAACTACGATTGTTCCGAGCGAATACGATGCACTTTTGTTGGAAAATAATCTGATAAAAGAACATCAGCCGTTTTACAACGTGATGTTGAAAGACGACAAATCGTTTCCTTGGATTTGCATTAAAAATGAAGATTTTCCGAGAATTTTTCTCACGAGAAATTTAATTAAAGACGGTTCGGAATATTTCGGACCTTATGCAAAAGTGCGTCCTGCAAAGGTTTTGCTCGAAACCATTAAACATATTTACAAACTCAGAACCTGCAATCTGAATCTTTCTCCCGAAAAAATTGATGCAGGAAAATATAAAGTCTGCCTCGAATATCACATCAAAAACTGTGAAGGACCTTGCGAAGGCTTGGAAAGCAAAGAGGAATATGACGAAAAAATTGATGCGATAAGAGGAATTATCAAAGGAGATTTCCGCAAAGCAAAGGATTATCTGACGATGCAGATGATGAAATATGCCTCCGAACTTAAATTTGAAAATGCTCAAATTATCAAGGAAAGAATTGACATTCTGGAAGATTATCAGTCGAAACATACGGTTGTAAATCCGAATATTGATGATGTGGACGTTTTCGGAATGACGAGTGATGAAACTGCCGCGTACATTAATTTCTTCAAAATCAGAAACGGAAATATTATCCAGAGTTTTACGACGGAAATCAAAAAAGTTTTGGAAGAAAACGATGAAGAAATTATGGAAGAAGCCCTGATTGAAATCCGCCAGAAATTCGCTTCCGATTCCAAAGAAATATTGCTTCCGTTTCATCTTTCGGTGGAAATTCCGAATGTGAAAATTATCGTTCCGAAAGTCGGCGACAAAAAACGAATTGTGGAACTTTCCGAAAAAAACGCCAAAGAATACCGCATCGAAAAACTGAAACAAGTCCAGATTATCGACCCCGACAGACACACGAACCGCATTATGGCGGAAATGCAGAAATTATTGAAAATGCCTGTTGAACCTCGTCATATTGAAGGTTTCGACAATTCCAATATTCAGGGAACGAATCCGGTTTCGGCGTGTGTTGTGTTTAAAGACGGAAAACCGAGCAAAGCGGATTACCGCATTTTCCACCCGAAAACGGTAGTCGGTGCCAACGATTTTGCGACAATGGAAGAAGTGATTTTCCGCCGATACAAAAGGCTTTTAGATGAAAACGAACCGCTTCCGCAACTGATTTTGATTGACGGAGGAAAAGGACAACTTTCTTCCGCAGTAAAAAGTTTAAAATTACTCGGATTGTACGGAAAAATCACGATAATCGGGATTGCAAAACGGTTGGAAGAAATTTATTTCCCCGAAGATTCCATTCCTCTTTATTTAGATAAAAAATCGGAAACACTGAAAGTGCTGCAAAGAGTTCGGGACGAATCCCACCGTTTCGGCGTGAAACACCACAGAACAAGGCGGAAAAATTCCACCATTCAATCCGAACTGGAAGAAATTCCGGGCGTTGGAGAAAAATCTATTGAACTGCTGCTTTCAAAATTAAAATCCGTGAAAAGAATTAAAGAATCTTCTTTGGAAACTTTGGAAGAAATTCTCGGAAAAGCAAAAGGGAAAGTGGTTTGGGAGTATTTTAATTCCGGAAACTGATACATTATTACATCAACCGTAAACAGTTAGTTTGTCATGCTGAAAACATCTCTACAAAATAATTTAGATTCTTTCAGAATGACAAACTCCTGCTTAAGCTGAAATTTTCAGCAAAGGTTTACTTCCACTTGATATTGCATCCCATGCTCGGGCGTTGGATTTCCTCCTGAGGCTCGCCTGCGAGAAGGTTTTCAAAAGCGATAATCAAATCCTCTCCGGTGATTTCCTTCTGGTTGCCCGGGCGGGAATCATCCATTTGCCCTCTGTATACCAAATCGAGCTTATCATCGAAAAAGTAGAAATCAGGCGTACACGCCGCATCATACGCTTTTGCAACAGCCTGAGTTTCATCATACAGATACGGGAAATCAAACTTTTTTTCTATCTGAAATTCAATCATTTTTTCGGGAGAATCGGCTGGATAGCTTTCAACATCATTGGCATTGATTCCTATAAATTCGATTCCTTTTGCCTGATAATCCTCGTAAAGTTCCGTAAGTTTGTCGATAATGTGAAGCACAAACGGACAGTGGTTGCACATGAAAATCACAAGTGTTCCCTTCTCCCCTTTTAATTTTTCAAGGGATTCGGTTTTGTTGCTTTTTGAGGGATTCGGAAGTTCAAAATAAGGAGCTTTTGTCCCTAAAGCCAGCATATTGGACGGTGTATTTGCCATTTTATTTTAATTTAAAAAATTTACCAATATATCAATGTACCAATTATATAATGTATCCAAATGTTTTCCACGATTGTTACATTGTTAAATTACTACATTATTACATTATTGAGCAAAGATACGGATTCTTCAAATGCTTTGTCGAATTTCACCCAACAGATATTTTTTTCATTTCTGTACCATGTGAGCTGGCGTTTGGCGAATCTCCGCGAGTTTTTCTTAATCTCCGAAACCGCAAAATCCAAATCCCAATCTCCGTCGAAATAGCGAAACAGTTCGGTATATCCTACGGTTTTCAAAGCGGTATAATCCCTATACGGAATCAGGCTTTTCGCTTCATTGAGGAGTCCGTTTTTCATCATCGCATCCACGCGGAGATTGATTCTTTCATAAATCAGTTCTCGCGGTGCTTCTATTCCGATTCTGATTGTTCGGAAATTTCGTTCCGGCTTCGGCTCGGCAATGATTTCCGAATATTTTTTCCCACATTGCCAAATCACGTCTAATGCTCTCAGCAGTCTTCGCGGGTTTCCTTTATCTACGATTTCAAAATATTCAGGGTCGGCTTCTTTCAGCATTTCGCAGAGTTTTTCCAATCCTTCATTCTGCCATATTTCTGTTAAATTTCTCTGATTTTCCTCATCGGCTTCGGGAAGATTGTTCAGTCCTTCAATCACCGCTTTTTCATACATCATGCTTCCGCCTGCCATGATGACAATGTCTTTTTTTTCAAAAAGTTCATCTAATTTTTTCAATGCATCAAGCTCAAACTGACCGATTGAATAATATTCTTCCACCGAAAGATTTCCTACAAAATGATGTTTTGCTTCGGCAAGTTCTTCCTCCGTCGGTGATGCTGTTCCAATCTTCATTTCCCTGAAAAACTGTCGTGAATCGCAGGACAAAATTTCCGTCCCGAAATGTTTTGCCAAATCAATCGCAAGGCGGGTTTTCCCGATTCCTGTAGTTCCGATAATGGAGATTAAAGTTTTCACGGTGTAAATGTATTTGTTTTATTCTTAATCTGTACTTTTGCCTTGAAGCAAAAGTACCAAAAATTGCCTCATATTCTTGTTTATGTTTTCAATGGAATCGGCGAATATATTTCAAGACTGGAAACTCCGGCTAAAATTTTAAACAATTTCCTAAAATTTCCAAAACTCAGGCGGAAAGGTAAATTTGTCGCATAACCAAAATTTGTCCCGCCTTCAAACAGTGGAAATTTGCCTCATATCCTTGTTTATTTTTTCAATGGAATCGGCGAATCTGGTCGATTTCTTAACGGAAATTCTTTAAAATTTGTTTCTTTCTTTTATATTGTTTTCAATGGAATCAACGAAACTTCGTTTTCTTAACGCCTACGCTTCCTAAGTCGCTTTTTCAATAAAATCTGTTCAGAATTATACATAAAAAAAACGGTTCTTCGACAAAAACTGTGGATTTTAAAATTAACATTTATCTATAAATTCTCAATTCCTGTTCTTTTGTCTTGAAACAAAAGAACCAAAAGTTCAAGACTTGGA
>JASGDB010000052.1:0-17325 GCA_049841315.1 Bergeyella sp.
GATTAAAAACAAATAAATAATCTGCGTTATTAGCAAAATCTGCGAGAAAATTCTCAAATAAAAATGATTTATACAACGAATTTCTCAATTTTTTAATGCGTTTAGCCTGGGATTTTTATGCTTTTTAATGTATTTTCGCAAAAAGGTATTAACTTTGGTAGCTTATTACCGAGTAACAAAAAACGTATTTAATCTACTTATTAATCAAAATTAAAAGATGTTCAAAAAGTTCAGGCTCAACAGGTTGATGTGGTTTCTTCCGCTTACAACCTTAATTTTTTGCTTTAATTCCCCGAAAAATGATGATGAAAAAATGCAGACTATCATGGTCAGTGTCAAAAACACGCTGTCTTATCTGCATTACAGTCCGAAACCCATTAACGATGCCTATTCGCAGGAAGTATACAATGCTTACTTCGACATGATTGACCCTTCCAAAAGGTTTTTCCTGAAATCGGATATGGCAGAATTTTCCAAACACAAAACCAAGCTGGATGATTATCTCAATCAGGGAGACCTTGTTTTCTACAAATCTACGATTGACAAGCTGTATCAGCGTGTGGACGAAATCGATAAAATCACACAGGATATTTTCAGCAAACCGATTAATCTCGACGAAGATGAAGAATACATCCTCGAACCGAAAATAAAGGAAAATCCCGGAACTCAGCAGGAGTTGTACAACGAATGGAAAAAATACATCAAATACAATATCCTCCTCGAAATAGAAACCCTGAACAGCAGAGAAGAAAGCCAGAAAGAGAAAAAAGATTCCGTACAAAAGCATAATCTGAAAGATACTATCAAACTTGAAATCCTCACTCCCGAAGCCAAAACACTGAAAGCTACCAATGAGGTGAAAGATTTGGTTTCCGATACGTTCAGACGTTTCAAAAAAAGAAACAAAATGGACTGGTTCACCGTGTACATGAATGCATACACCGAGACTTTCGACCCGCATACCAATTATTATTCCCCTAAAAACAAAGAAGATTTCGATATGCAGTTCAAAGGAAAAGTCATCGGAATCGGAGCGATAATTCAGGAGAAAAAAGGGAATCTATTTTTAGGAGAATTGACTATCGGCGCACCTGCATGGAAATCCAAACAGCTTACGGCAGGCGATAAAATCCTCAAAGTAAAATCCAAACCGAAAGAGGAGGCCGTAAACGTAGTGGGAATGCTCTCCGATGAAGCCGTGCGCCTGATTCGTGGTGAAAAAGGAACTCCCGTAACGCTTACCGTCCAAAAAGGAGACGGGACCATTCGGGAAGTAACCATGATTCGTGAAGAAGTAGCGATTGAAGATACGTTCGCAAGAAGTATTATCGTAAACACTCCAAACGGTAAAAAATACGGATTCATCAACCTTCCGGGCTTCAATACCGATTTTGAAGACCCTACAGGAAGAAATGCCTCCGATGATGTAAAAAACGAAATCATCAAACTGAAAAAACAGAACATATCCGGAATCATCCTCGACCTTAGAAACAACGGAGGAGGCTCACTCACGGAAGTCGGCGATATTATGGGACTTTTCATGAATGAAGGCTCTTATGTTCAGGTGAAAAACGGAGACGGAAAAATCCAGACCCTGAAAAATAAAGGCAACTCCCCAATCTGGACGGGACCACTTCTGATTATGCAGAATGAGCTTTCTGCCTCAGCTTCCGAGATTCTTGCCGGGCAGATGCAGGATTATGGCAGAGCAGTAATTTTCGGTTCACCGCAATCTTTCGGGAAAGGAACGGTGCAGACTTTTGTAGACCTGAACCGTTTCCTCAACACCAGCGACGATTTCGGTTCGCTGAAACTGACAATACAAAAATTCTACCGTATCACGGGAGAATCCACCCAAAGAAAAGGAATAGAATCCGATATTCAGATGAAAGATTTCTACACCTATGCAGAAATAGGCGAACGATATGAAGATAACGCACTTGCCTGGGATAAAATATCCCCCACACCGTTTACCAAAGTGAATTATTTTGACATCAATAAGCTCAAAGCATCAAGCGAAGCAAGAACCCAAAATAATAAATATTATCAGCTATTGCTGGAATCCGCAAAATGGAAAGAAAACTTGGATAAAGTAGAAAAAATTCCGCTTAATCAAACAAAATTTTTTGCTGTAATGAGTGAAAGAAAAATGCAGATTGAAAAATTCAAAGCATTGGATAAACTGGATAATAAACTCGTTTTCGCTCTTCATCCTGACGAAACGGCGAGAGAAAAAACCGATGAGGCTTTTGCTAAAAAAACAGAGAATTGGATTAAAAACCTCCGGAAAGATTTCTATCTTCAGGAAAGCATCAATATTATTTCTGAAATGAAGTAACGTACGCATCCATACACAAACCTCTTTCAGTGCCCGGAACTCTGAAAGAGGTTTACCTATAAACTATAAAATATCTATTTTTGACTTTTATTCCTTTTTCAGCTTATCTTTAAAATCCTCAATCCTGTGGTCTGTCCATGCATTACCTTTTTCCGTTTTTTCCATGGAATAAAGGCGGTATTCGTTTTCCGTTTTATCAAGAAGATAATCGTAAGGGCCTACAGAGGAAATCAGTTTTACCAGCACCGGAGAAATTTCCAGACAGATAAATAAACCCATGATAAAACTCGCCGCCAAAGCGATAATAGCGGAGTTTTTCCCAAGTTCGTCCAAAGCCTGAAGCCTTGCCGCAAACCCATTGAATTTATCCTCAAAAGTTTCCGTTTTTCCGCGTTCAGTTTCCAGATTGGTGTAGACTTTTGAGATTTCTTTATCCAAATATTCCAGTCTTGATGCCATTTGTTTTTGATAATTTTCAAGGTCGAGCCTGCGCTGTTCTTTCAGTTCGGCTTTGCGTTTTGCATTGCTTCCGTATCCTACTTTTCCGGAAGTAAGTCCGGTTTTCGTTCCCAGAATTTCACGCTCAAGTTCTACAGCTGCTGAATCGTAAGCAGCCTGATAAACGGCGGTTTTTTCGGCAATTTGCTTTTTTTCAGTTTCAAAAGGGCCGGATTGCTGCATGATTCTTCCGTTCATTTCTGCCTGAAGCTGTTTTTTGTTCCGCTGGATAATGGTGTTGAGCTGTTTATTGACTTCCTTTTCAAAAATTTTCAGTTCCAAAGGTTTGGAAATGATGATTCCGAGAAAAGTTGCCAGTATCAGACGGGGAATCGCCATTAAAGTCTGATTCCAGAACGTTCCTGTTTTTTTAATGGAAGAAACAATATAGCGGTCGAGATTGAAAATCATCAGTCCCCATAAAATCCCGAATCCTACAGCCGCCCAGATGTTGTCGAAAACCGTGTACATCGCATATCCGGCGGAAAGAGTTGCAAACACTGCGGTAAAAAGAATAATTCCTCCGATTCCTGAAAATTTATTCCATTCGGACGGCGTTTTTTTTAAAAGATGAATATTGGAGCCGGAGCAAATCATCATAAATTGCTGAAACCAGTTCATTTTGTAGCTCACATTCCGGGTTGGGTTGATAGTAGGGTGCTGTTTCATTGTTTTAAAATTAAATACTTGTAATAGGTTATAAAAAACGTACCAATGTTACAAATAGTATTAGGTTTTGCAAAGTAAATTGATTGTAAAACCGTTTTACAATTTTATATACTGAAAATCAGAGCAATAAAAATTGAATAAATGAATGTCATTGAGAGCGAAGTAATCTGTTGAAAAGGTGTTTTTCTATAAACCACCCCGTCAAAAATTCTCTGAATTTTTGCCACCCCTCCGGAGGAGGGGAATAACGGCGTTACTTAAGCCTTTCCGGATTCTGTTTCAGGAAACTTGCCCAACCGGAATACGATTTTTCACTGTCAGCATTTCCGGAATTGAAATGGTGGCAGACGGCAACAGCAAGCCCGTCGGAAGCATCGAGGTATTTGGTGGGAAATTCTTTTAATTGTAATAAATTCTGAAGCATTCCGGCAACCTGTTCTTTGCTTGCATTTCCGTTTCCGGTGATTGCCATTTTCACTTTTTTCGGGGAATATTCGGTGATGGGAACATCACGGTAAAGCGATGCCGCCATGGCAACTCCCTGAGCGCGCCCCAATTTCAGCATGGATTGTACGTTTTTCCCGAAAAAAGGAGCTTCCAGAGCCACTTCATCGGGATGAAATTCATCAATCAGAGCCAGTGTTTTCTCGAAAATGTATTTCAGTTTTGTAGCGTGGTTGGGATATTTTTTCAGAATGAGCTCGTGAACGGAAATCAGTTCCATTTTATTTTTTTTTACCGCAATAATTCCGAAACCCATAACGGTCGTTCCGGGGTCGATACCTAAAATGATTTTTTCTGATTCCATTCCTGCAAAGGTATAGAATTTTGTTTTTTGTGGTTTTGTAATGCGAAAAAACGAAAACATAAAAATCAGAAAACTCCCAATTTCGCAACAACTGTTTCAATTTTATCCGCTTCTGTTTTCATCTCCACATGCGGATTGAAGAATTCGTTTTTCCCTTTGGCTTCATCGGCGATGTTGGAAAGAATAATCAGCGAAGTTTTCGTTTCGGGATAATAGACATTGAGCGACGGCGAACCTTTCACATAACCGCTGTGGAAATACGAAAGTGGTGTGGAAGGATACATCATAATCCCGCATCCGTAGCCCATTTTCCCGAAAATAGGATGTTGCCGGTCGGTGCTTTTGGAAAGAAAAATTTTGAGGTTTTCTTCATTCAGAATTTTACCGCCGTATAGTTTTTGATTCCAGCGGTGGAGGTCGTTTACAGTAGACAAAATTCCGCCTGCCGATACGCTGATGCTTTTATCAGAAAGCCTTTTCGGCATATTTTCCACCTTTTCGTAGCGTTTTTCGTTTCCGGTAAATGCTCCGGCAAAATGGGTTCCGGTTAAGGTTTCGGGAGTGAAAGTAGTATTCAGTCCTGCTTTTTCAAATAAATCTCCTGCATTTTCATCATAAGATTTTCCCGAAACTTTGGCAATGATTTCCCCTAAAAAAAAATATCCTTTATTGGAATAGCTGAATTCCGTTCCGCTCTTAAAAAGCAGTCCGTTCCCGGAATCGCTGATGCCCGAAGTATGATTGAGAAGCTGATGAATGGTAATCTCTTTTTTCTCGCTGTTGTCGAATTCCGGAAGATATTGTGAAACCTTGTCTTCAATGTTTAATTTCTGCTGTTCCTGAAGCAGGAGAATCATCACTGCCGTAAACTGTTTGCTCACAGAGCCAATAGCAAAAACTGAATTTTCGTCTATTTTTTTCTGTGAAGCAAAATCCAAATAGCCGGAATCTTTCCTCGCCACGGGCAGCGAATCCTGAAAAACGGCAATGCTTCCGTTGAAATTATATTTTTTGAAAACAGAATCTATCTGATTTTCATACAGTTTCTTTTTGAAAGCGGAAACGGCATCTTCGGGAGTTTCGATTTTTTGTTCCTCCGGAAGTGTTTCGGGATTTTTCCGGCAGGAAACTATGGAGATTATTGCAATAAAGAAGACAAGAATAACTGAACGCATTTTTTGTTTTTTCAAATCGGTGTAAAGATAATGGATTTTTAAAGTTCGGATAAAGTAACCGGACTGAAAAAAAACCTAACGGGTTTTGGAAACCCGTTAGGTTTAGATAAATTTTAAAATCAGGTTCAGAATTTTCCGACAGAAACCCAAAGGTTTTTGTAAGTTTGCGAAACCAAAACAATGAGTTTTATTTCAGAAACGACACTTATCCATGAACTTTGAAGATTTTATCATACCGCCTCGTGAATTCAAGACCGAAAAATGGCAGATTGGGAGCTTAATCACTCGTGAAATTACAGAAAACAGCATTGTTTTGCTTTTTGTTTCGGACTTTCGGGGAGCAGGCGGTGAAGCGGAAGTTCACAGTTACAATCAGGTTCGGAAAAATTTTTACCGCCTTTCCAAACTGGATTTTGAAATTCCCATAGTGGATTTGGGAAATCTGATTTCGGGAAATACACCGCAGGATTCTCATTATGTTTTGCAGGAAGTGCTTTCTGCGTGTCATTATAAAAATGCAATTCCCGTGATTGTGGGCGGAAGCAATGATTTTGCCTATTCGCTGTTTTCCGCACTGAATTTTCATCAGAAAAATATCCGCTATACGCAGATTTCCAATGTGGTTTCGCTTTCCGGCGACGGAGAGGAAATTTCGGAGAAGAATTATCTGAACCGTATTTTCAGCACCAAAAATTTTTCTATTAAGGATTTTCACCTTTTGGGTTATCAGAAGCATCTGAACGAAACGGATTCCGTAAAGCTGATTAAGGAAGTGGAGTTCGATATTCTGCGCCTTGCCGATATGATGAATTCTACCGAAAGAACCGAACCGTTTTTCCGCAGGGCGGATTTGGTAACGGTGAACTGCGACGCGGTGGAAAGTTTCAGCGGTGCGTTTTCCGTTCATCCGCAGGTCAACGGGCTGAACCGTCGTGAAATCTGCGCTTACATGAAAGAAATCGGTTTGAGTGAAAGGCTGAAATCCGCCGGAATTTTTAATTACAATATCGAATCCGAAAATCCGCTGAATCATCAGCTTTTAGCCCAAATGCTCTGGTATCTGGTGGAAGGCATCAATATTCAAAAATCGCACCCGAAAGAACGGAACTACGAAACATTCCTGATGCTGGTGGACGATAACGATTATACGTTTAAGCGCGATACATTCAGCGGATTATGGTATTTCGGGAATGATGAGAATATCGAAAACTGTATTCCCTGCTCCGCAGAAGATTACGAAAATGCGAAACGCGGGATTTTGAATGTGAGATTTCTGAAATAAGAGCCAAGTAAAAAGTAAAAAGAACCAAGTGGTTTAGGGTGCGAGACGAGTTTCGAGGTGAAGAACCTCTTATTCCCATCTTTCAGAGGGGTGTTTTAAAATGTTTGCTAAAACCTAACGGGTTTCAAAAACCCGTTAGGTTTAGAATCAATACAAAAATAATATGAAAAAAATTTCCGTTATCGTTCCGGTTTACAATGTGGAACATTACCTGAAGAAATGCCTTGATTCTTTGGTGAATCAGACATTGCAGGATATTGAAATCCTTGTGGTGAACGATGGAAGCAAAGATAATTCCCAGCAGATTATTGATGAATTTCAGCAGAATTTTCCGGGAAAAATCAGAGGTTTTGCCAAAGAGAACGGAGGTTTGAGTGATGCGAGAAATTTCGGATTAGACAGAGCGGAAGGTGAATTCATCGGGTTTGTGGACAGTGATGATTATGTTTCGGAAACGATGTTTGAAGAAATGTATAATCTTGCGAAAAAACATGATGCTGAAATAGTTGTCTGCAATCTTCAGAAAGTGGATGAACACGGAACTGTTACCCAAAAACTTACGCAGATTCCGAATATGCCGGAAAAAATCGAGTTGGAAAAACACTTTTCCGTGTTTTCGGATTTGAGCTATTTTGCCTGCAATAAAATTTTTAAGAAAGAATTATTTCAGGAGAAAAGATTCAAAAAAGGCATTCATTTTGAGGATATTCAGTTGATTCCGCAGTTGCTTTTGGAGTGTAAAACTTTAGGGCAGACACAGCATTTTCATTATCAGTATCTGGAACGCTCCGATTCCATTACCAAAACACATACGGAGAAAGGTCTTGATATTTTGAAAGCAGTGGAAGATGTGGAATCCGCATTTGAAAAATCTCAGTATTCACCGAAGGAAACGGAGCTTAAAAATTTTCAGATTCTGGAGGGTGTTTACACCTTTCTGGCGTATCTTGCTTTTGTGAAAGATGAGGAAACATATCGAAAAATGTCGGCTTCGCTGAAAGATTTTATGAAAAAAAGAGGTATTTCCACATCAGATATTCTCGGTTACAGAAGGTTTGGTAAAAATTATCTCTTATCTTTGCCGACGAAGAAAAAGGTGTATTACCTGCTTTATTTCTGTAAAATGCACAAAATGCTTCGGGTTTTAACCAAAAAATAGAATTCCATTTTTCATCAAACAAAGACAATGAAAAAAGAAAATATACTGCTTTACGTCATCCTTTTTCCTGTTTTTTTTCAGATTATTACGTACTACGGCTTTCAGTCGTCGTATTACAATTACCGTGATGAGGTAAGACCTACGGAGTGGTATTACAAGGGGATTTACGGTTACCGCCTTTTGTCCCGCGAGATTGTGGATATGATTACGCTTTTCATGGAACAGCTTCTTTCGCACGAATTTCCGCTGCGTGATTATGCAATGAAAAAAGGAACAGCCTATTATCATGCCCTGTTTTTGTACAATACTTTTTTTGCGGTGATGGTTTCACTGATGGCAAATGCAATATTAAAAAGAAAGAGAGATTTCCCGGAAATCAGCGAAAAAATGAGGCTGGGAATCGTGTTTTTTCTGGCGGCAGTTTCGGGATTCAGCCAGTATGTGATTGTGCATTACGATAATTCCGCAGTGTTTTTACTGTTGCTGGGATTTTATTTTACCTTGAATTATTACAGGAATCGTCAGTTCAAAGATTTGCTTTCTTTATCGTTAATCATTTTGGTTTCCACGTTGAACCGGGAAACCTCCTGCCTGAATATCTCTTTTCTTGCGGCACTTTTCTTTGCAAAAATTCCAACCACTCAAAACGGTATTTTTAATGCCGTGAAAATTCTGACACTGCCTGTCGTTGCATTTCTGCTTCCGTATTTTGTACTGCGGCTGATTATTCCTCAGAATACAGGAGATGAGTATTACTTTTTTGAATCCATTACGCTGCAATATAATCTTACAGGAATCAATCAGATTACAGGCTGGCTGTTTGGTCTTTTGCTGCTGAAATTTGTGTACTTTTACGCACTTCCGGACAACAGAAAAATCATCACAAGGTTTCTGGTGATTTCCATTCCTTATATTCTGATGATTTTCCTTGTCGGGATTTTATGGGAAATCCGGCTGTTTGTTCCGTTGGTTTACGGTGCGGTGGCGCTGGCATTTTTCAGGTTTTCAGAGAAAAATGAATATAACATAAATCCGGTTGCGGATTTTCAGGAAGTTTAAAAATTTGAGATAATATAATCCGATGCATCTTTTACACCCGGTATTTTTAGTGATTTTTGCCATACTGCTCATCATTTTTATGATTGGCGAAAATCTTAATGAGAAAAATACGAAGTATACTCTTTGGTTTATTGCAATCGTGATGATTATTCTTGCAGGAGGCAGAAACTGGGTAGGCGCCGATTATCCGGTGTATTTCAAGATGTATAATCTCGGATTTCCGCAGTATACCACCTATGAGGATGTTTTTCGGAAAGCTACTTTCCAGCCGAATACGATGGAAATCGAATGGCTTTTTGTTCTGCTCTACAAGGTGTGTTTCGATGTGGGCCTTCCATTTTTTGTCGTTACATTCATTACAGCAGCAGTTGCCATTTCATTGCTGGTAAGTTCATTCATTAAGTATTCTCCGTATGCGGCGTTTAGTCTGTTGAGCTATTTTATGGCAACCTACTTTTTCACGGAAAACGGGCAGATGCGGCAAGGCCTCGGCACAGCATTTTGTGTATATTCGATTAAATTTATTATTGAGCGGAAAATGTGGAAATTCCTATTGGTGATGTTTTTTGCTTTGGGGGTTCACAAATCCACTGTTGTATTTATTCCGGCATACTGGCTTGTAACCTTGAATATCAGCGGTATAAAGTGGGTTCCTATTATTGTAATTTCGATAATAGCGGCGCCGTTTGAAATATATTCGCTTTTCGGCGGTTTGATTACCTCCATTACTCCGCAAGACGTTTCCGCGGCTTATGAAGGATATTCTTCCGACACTTATTACGGAGAAGAAATGAAATCGGGATTAGGGGATTTAATCAATATATTTACAGCAGTAATTATCATTATATTCGATAAGCCTGCTCAGAGAAAAATTCCGTATTTTGAATATTACCGTAATCTCGCTTTATTTGGCCTGTGCCTGTATTATATTTTTCGGGGAAATACGATTTTTGCAACCAGGCTGCCGGGCTCCTATCTCGCTTTCGGAGGGTATTTTGCTATTCCGGGAGTGATTATGGCGGTGGAAAATTCAACAAAACAGATGCTAAAAATTGGTTTTGTAACATATTTTTTATTATTTTTCTACGCATTTTCAAAAGTGAATGCAGAAAAAGGAGGTTTTACGTCAGACCGTTACGATAATATACTTTGGTGATTATGAATAATGTAAACATTATAGATTCGATAAATTTGGGGATACCTGTTTTTTACGTTAAACTGATACTGGGTTTTGCGTTATCTTTTCTTATATCCTTTTATTCAATTCCGACCATTATAAAAATTTCTCGGAAGAAAAACCTGATGGACGAGCCGGGAATGAGGAGCTCCCACGTCAGAAAAATCCCCAATCTGGGAGGGATTGCCATTTTTTATTCCATCGGAATCTGCGCTCCGATTTTTGCGTATGAACTTTTTGATTTATATAAATTCCTTTTCGCATCACTCATTATTTTACTGTACATCGGTGTAATGGACGACATTGTGGTGATGAGGGCTTACAAAAAGCTGATGGCGCAGATTCTGGTTTCCGCTCTTATCGTTTTGGGTTCGGATGTGAGAATCAGGAATCTCTTTGGAGTTTTCGGGATTTACGAGCTTAACTATTTTGTGAGTGTTGCATTCAGCATATTTACTTTTATCATTCTGATTAATGCTTTTAATCTTATTGACGGCATTGATGGTTTGGGAGGCAGCTATTCCATCGCATGCAGTGCGCTGTTCGGCATCAGCTATTTCCGTTTGGGAGAATATAATTATCCGCTGGTTATTTTCTGCGCCATCATTATCGGGGCGGTGCTGGCATTTCTGTATTACAATCTTTCCAATTACCGCAGTGTCAAGATATTTATGGGAGACACCGGCTCAATGGTTTTGGGATTTCTCCTTGCATTTACCGCTTTTAATTTTATTGATATTTTTATCGACAAAAAGATTCCCGGCACACCGCAGTATCATCTGGAATCTGCACCGGTAATTGCCGTGGCAATCCTTATTCTGCCGATTATTGATACTTTGAATGTAATTTTGATAAGGCTTTCACAGAAAAAATCTCCTTTTGAGGCGGACAAAAACCACATTCATCATAAATTGCTGGATTTGGGGCTTACGCACAGAAGGTCAACTTTTTATATTATAACCTATTATCTTTTTGTGGTTTTTACGGCGTATTATTTAAGACATCTGGAGAATAATCTTCTGCTTGTTATCATTATAGCTCTTGGTTTTTTGGGAGCATATATCCCGAATATTATATTAAAATTTAGAAAATCGTAAAAATAGTTTTACTTTTGCAGTCAATTTATCACTGATGAAAAGAATAAAAATCCTCATACTTGCATTTGTTTCAATGTTTCTTACATCTTGCATTACTACACAGGAAGTGCGTTATCTCCAGCCCAGCGAATCGCTTGTGATAGACGAGGAAGGTCTCGTACCATACAATATGCAGGAATACAGGGTAACCAAAAATGATATTTTCAACCTCAACATCGTAACCACACCGAAAGGCGATGCTGCACAGTTTTATTCCCAATTCAACACATCCGGCGGTGAAGGAGCAGCAAGCAGCGGAGCCGCAGGCGGAACACAGGCAGGCGGAAGCGGCACATCCGGCACAGCAGGAAAAGGCAGCACATCCGGAGGAAACCAGCAGTTTTATTTTAACGGGCTTCGGGTGGATTCCCACGGAAACATTAACATTCTCGGAATTACGGAGCCTGTAAAAGCAGAAGGAAGAACCATCGAAGACATTGAAAAAGAAATACAACAGCACGTTAACACCAATTTTCTTGAAGGAAAAGCTCAGGTGAGGCTGAATCTTGACGGGATTACCTACTACATGCTTGGCGATATTGAAAGCACGGGGATTTCCGGTGAAAAAAAATCCTATACCAACAGCCTGAGCATCATGGAAGCCATTGCGCAAAACGGCGGACTGAACCGAACTGTCGACCGTAAAAATATTATGCTCCAGAGAAGATATCCGGAAGGAACAAAAACCGTTCGTTTGGACCTTACAAGGGAAGATGTGATGAACTCGCCCTATTACTGGCTTCAGAACGGAGACATGATATATCTGAATACAAGAGCGAAAAGCCTCAACGGATTCGGAAAAGACCCTGTACAGACTCTTACCACGGGAGTTTCGCTGATTACTACGGCAATATCCATCTATTTGTTAATCACAAGACTTTAATTTGAATAATGATTCCTGAAAATAAAAAACAAGAGGAAAGTGCAAAAGCTCCCAACGAAAAAATAGGGTCGTTTTCATTTTTTGACCCCGAACATTTTCTCCGAAAACTGATTAAAAGCTGGTATTGGTTCGTGCTGATGTTTGCAATAGGTTACGGTATTGCTTATTTTTACAATAAATATTATGCACAGCGCATTTACCAATCGAGCCTTTCTTTGAGTATTTCCAATAATACATCGAGTTATTTCACTCCGAACCAGTCCATCAATTTCATCTGGGGACAAACCGGAAATCAGGACGGGATTCTCCTGAAAAAAATGCTCCTTTCCCGCACGCACAACGAATATCTGGTCAATGAACTGGGGCTTTATGTGGATTATGCAACCAAAGGAGTCATCAAATCAACCTATCTGGATAAGGACGATTCTCCCGTAATACTGGAAATCGATAAAGAACATCTTCAGCAGACGCATTATCCCATTACCCTTAATTTTAAAGGAGGAGACCGCTATGAAGTAGTGCTGCCGGAAGAAGGGCACTCTGTTAATCTTTACAATTATAAAACCGAATCTTCGGAGATTGTTAAGCCGTTTCCTAAACCTGCCGGAAAAATAATCGGGATAAATGAATGGTATACTTCTCCCAATCTGAGATTCAAACTCACCAAAAATCCTGCACCCAGCCAGATAAGTTTTAACAATATCATCGTTACCCTCGTTCCGGTGAATCAGAAAGTAAATGAAATTAACCGTGATATGTCTGTGGATTTCGATAAAGAAGCAGGAAGCATCATGATTATTTCAAAAAAAGGATACAACCTGAACGGTACGGTGAATTTCCTTAATAAATCCGTTGCACAGCTGAAAATAAAAAGACTGGAAGACCAGAACGTTGTAGACCAGAATACGATGGATTACATTAATGAAAATCTTCAGGCATTAAAGAAAAAATTAGATTCGGCTTCCAATAAACTGAACAATGTAAAAATCAATGAAAAGCTATACGATGTTGAAGGAAAAGACAAGGAAATTCTGGAAAAACTAACTGCTCTTGAAAAACAAAGAAGCGAATTGGTGTCCAAAATCAATTCTCTCAACAGTATCAGAAATTCCGTGTCAGCCAACCGATTGGATGATATGATTAATCTGAATATTGCCGGTGTAGAAGACGGAATGTTCAACGCCACAGTTTCCGAACTCAAAGCATTATATGCCAAAAGGAGGGAGTTGGCAACGATATATACGCCTAATTCCGCTCCGATGAGGGAAATCAACAGGCTGATAGACGAAGCAAAAGGAACTTCCGGCAACAGCCTGAAAAAATATTACAGCATCTATTACGACCAGCTGAACAAACTGAACGGTGAAATCAACAGTGCGAATGCTTCACTGGTTGGACTTCCGGAACAGCAACGTAAATATTTCGATATTGAAAGAGGGTACAACATTATTGAGAGCGCATACAATTCATTGCTGACAAAACAGGCAGAAACCCAAATGAGAGTGGTAACCAACCGCTCGGACATTAATGTCATTGACCCGGCGAAAAACCTCAATCAGGGACCGATTGCTCCGGATACGCAGAAAATCAAGTATACGATTATCGGCTCATTGCTTGCGATTCCTTTATTATTCCTGGTTATCGGTGAATTGCTGGATAATAGGGTGAGAAACATCAAAGAAATTCTCTCCGCTACCAGAATCCCTCTGCTGGGCGTGATTGGTTCAAACAGCCACGACAACAACCTTACCGTTATCGAGCAGCCGAAATCTTCCATTTCAGAAGCGTTCAGGGGAATCAGGGCAAATCTCCGATTCCTTTACAAAGAAGACGGAAAAAGTAAAGTCATCCTCGTTACATCATCCGTGGGAGGCGAAGGAAAAACCTATACTTCAATCAATATCGCTTCTGTTTTAGGCTTAAGCGGAAAGAAAACCATTCTCCTCGGAATGGATTTACGTAAACCGAAAATTTTCGGAGATTTCCAGATTGACAATAAATACGGAATTTCCAATTATCTTACGGGAGAAGTGGAAATGGAACAAATTGTCAACAAAACCAAAGTCCCCGATTTGTTTGTGGCAACTTCAGGGCCGATTCCTCCGAATCCTTCCGAATTGCTGATGAGCGACAGAAACATGAAATTCATTGAGGAACTTCGTGAAATTTATGATTTTATCATCATCGACTCTCCGCCGGTTGGGCTCGTTGCCGATTCCTTCGAGCTGATGAAGAATACTGATGCCAATATATACGTAATTCGCCACGAATACACCGAAAAATACATGCTGAAAATGATTGCCGAAAAGTATCATAACCATGAAGTGGAACATCTCGGATTGGTTTACAACGATTACCAAGTGAAGCAGGGATATGGCTACGGATACGGATATGGGTACGGGTATGGCTACGGCTACGGATATTTTGATGAAGACAAGACCTATAAAGAACCTTTCCTGATAAGAGTGAGAAACAGACTGAGAAAAATATTTTCAAGAGATTGATTTTGAAAATACTGAAAACAAAAACGGTTATTGAACAATTTCAATAGCCTTTTTCTGTAAAAGAACTTAGTTTTGTTATCCCGTCCGTATCCATTTCCACAGCTCTTTCAGTGTAGCTTTGTTTCCGTACATCAAAATTCCTACACGGTAAATTTTCGCCGCAATGTATATCATCAGGAAAGTAGAAAACACCAAAAGAACAATAGAAAGCACAAGCTCCCACACCGGAACACCAAACGGAATCCTCGCAATCATCGCAACCGGAGAAGTCAGCGGAATTATCGACAGCCAGAACGCCAGAGGCCCGTCCGGATTACTGATTACCGTAAAACTTCCGTACATCCCAATCATCAGCGGAATAATAGCAAAAAGCGTAAATTGCTGTGTTTCGGTTTCATTGTCCACGGCAGAACCAACCGCTGCATACATCGAGCTGTAAAAAATATATCCCAAAAGGAAAAACACGATAAACACGAAAATAATCAGCGGAAAATTCAGGTCGAGCAAAGTATGGGAAACTTCCGCGAAAACCTGCTGAACATCCATTTTATTCAACACTTCTTCCCCACCCGGAATTTGTTTCTGAATAGCAGAAAATCCCGTGTTGAAGAAAAGTGCGCCAATCACCGTCATACTAATCCAGACGACAAACTGAGTCGAAGCCACCAAAGTTACCCCCAGAATTTTCCCCATCATCAGTTCAAAAGGCTTTACGGAAGAGATAAGAATTTCCACAACCCGGTTGTTTTTTTCTTCCAGAACGCTTCTCATCACACGAACACCGTAAATAATAATGAACATAAAAACCGCATACATCAGCACCATGCTCAATCCGGATTTCACTCCGAAAGTAAGGTCGGAATCGGTTGTATTGTTTTCGACAACATTTTCTGTGTCCAGATTAAAACTTTTATCAAGATTTTTAATCTGAGTTTCACTGAGTCCGAGCTGTTTTATTTTTTCAAGCCGGATAACATTGACCAAATCGGAAGTAATTGCCATTTTTGTATCAAATCCGATTTTTTTGTTGATAAGCAGTTTGGTATCCTGTTCCATCCGGTCGAAATCCTGATTCTCCAATTTCGGAATAATCAGAAGTCCGTCGATGCTTTCCATGTCTTTCAGCGTTGTGGCAAGCTGTTTCTCCGTAAATTCCGGAACGAAAACATAAGTGATGTCTTCCGAAGATTTCAGCTGACTGCTGAAAATTCCGCTTTTGTCAACGACATTAAAAGTATGGCTGGTTTTGTTGGCTTTAATCATAAAAGCAATCAAAGATCCGAACCCAATCAACAGCAAAGGCGTGAGAATGGTAAGAATGATGAATGATTTCTTTTTTACCTGAGTGAGAAATTCTCTTTTGGTGATGAGGAATATGTTTTTCATTTTCATTTTTATAAATTGCTGACGGCAGATTGCGGATTGCCGACTGCTGTAATAAACACTTCGTTCATGCCCGGGATTTTTTCTTCAAACGAACGGATTTTCCCGCTTTTCATAATTTCCGTGAGTAGCGTATTCTGGTCGGTTTCATTTTTCAAATCGAAACGTACAAGTCCGTTTTCTGTCGTTTCATTGCTTATTTCATACTTATTTTTGAAAGCGGAAAAGGCATCTGCATTCACTTCCGAAAGGGTAATTCCGAAAATATTTTTCTTGAATTTTTCCCGCACATCGAAAACTTTTCCGTCCAGAATCTTTTTAGAATTGTTGATGAGAGCCACATAATCGCACATTTCTTCCACGCTTTCCATGCGGTGTGTAGAAAGTATGATGGTCGTTCCCTGATTTTTAAGGGCAATAATCCGGTCTTTGATGAGGTTGGCATTCACAGGGTCGAAACCGGAAAACGGCTCATCCAGAATCAACAGCTTCGGGCGGTGGAGAACCGTTACCACAAACTGAATTTTCTGCGCCATTCCTTTGGAAAGTTCAGAGAGTTTTTTCTTCCACCACTGGTCGATATTCAGCTGTTCAAACCAGTATTTTGCTTCTTTCAGTGCATCGTTTTTGGACATTCCTTTCAGCTCTCCGAAATACAGAAGCTGGTCGCCCACCGTCATATTTTTGTACAAACCTCTTTCTTCCGGCATGTATCCTATATCTTTGATGTGTTCGGGATTCAGCTTTTTGTCATTAATAAAAACTTCTCCGGAATCCGCCTGCGTAATCTGATTGATAATCCGTATAAAAGAAGTTTTTCCTGCACCGTTCGGACCTAAAAGGCCGTAGATGCTTCCTGAGGGAACATTAATGCTGAAATCCTCCAAAGCGGTTTTCTTTCCCGCGTTATAGGTTTTCGTTACGTTTTCTGCTCTTAACATTGAGTGTTTTGGCTTTATTGTTTAGTATAAAAAAAGAGCGGTTTGTTACAGCTAAAAATCCTGCCTTTGGTATAATTTGTAAATATATTGAATGTGAAAAATATAAACGCAAAATCTGCAAAATATTTTTGAATAATGTTCGTTTAGCAGAAGTTTCTTTTTATAAATAGGAAGAGCGTAATATTTAATCAGGCTAAACGCATTAAAAAATTGAGAAATTCGTTGTATAAATCATTTTTATTTGAGAATTTTCTCGCAGATTTTGCTAATAACGCAGATTATTTATTTGTTTTTAATCAGCGTTATCTGTAAA
>JASGDB010000053.1:0-4203 GCA_049841315.1 Bergeyella sp.
CTCACCTGTTCCCATTCCGAACACAGAAGTTAAGCCCACCAGCGCCGATGGTACTGCGAAAGCGGGAGAGTAGGTCGCCGCCAGTTTTTATTTGAAAACCTCATACAGAAATGTATGAGGTTTTTTTGTGCTTATTATTCAATAAAATATCATTTTAATAAAGCCTATTAAACTCTATTATATCTTCATTACACTAGAAACATCTTCTTCCATTTCGCTACGGTGTTCCGGCTCAGTTTAAAATGCCTTGCCAGCTCGATGTTGTTCAGATTGTGTTTCTTCTGATAATCCAGAATTTTGAGAATATCGGATTTGCTGTAGGAGCGGTGTTTTTGGTTTTCTTCAAAGGTTTCGGGGGAAGTTCCGAAGATTTTGATATTAAGCTCGATGATGTCTAAAACCGAAAGATTCTTCTTTTCCCGAATCAGTGGAAGACATTCCTGCTTCTTTTCGGGGTATTTCTTTTGCAGAATGTCCCTGTAAATCGTTTTGTAGTCGGGTTGGTTATTTTTCATAGGTGTATAGTGTATATTGGCTGATTACTTTATCTTCTTCATCAAACTCGAGATAAAGTTTTCTTGTGTGTCCCCACCAGTATTTTTTAAGGACATATGTCCACACCTTATCGGGATAGAAATTGAAATCGTCTCCCATCCGCACCAAGAGTTCCTTTTTTGAAAGACCGATGAATGTTACAGTTTTTTTATTGTCTGATTTTTTATTTTTCATTTCCAATTCTTTTATTAGAATATTTTTCTATCCATTTGTAAAGGGTTGTTTTCGGGATTTTGTAGCGTTTTATCACACCGGCATTGGTCATTTCACCTTTTGCAACCTGTTCGAGGATAAAATCGATGATTTCTTTGGTATAAATGCTTTTCCTAAACTTAGGAAGGGCCGTTTTCCTGTGTTTTTGTTTTTCTGTATTTTCTTCGGGAGCTGAAGCCGGTGCGTAGAGAATAAGATGCTGGCTGTAGATTCTGAAAAAATCGTATTCCAAAAGTTTGCTCCATTTCAAAAGAATATCAGTAAGCAGGTTTTCCTGCTGATACATTTCTTTGATTTCATCTTCAGTACATTTCAAAAAATTACAGATGCGGGACATCTCTATCCCGCGCTCTGCAACTCCCTGTTCAATCATTTTTCCTATGTGGATATGTTTGAAATTCATTTGTATTGTGTTTCAAAGTTCAATGGGCTGCACCCATGGCTGTTATTGTTCAGCCGCTTCGCGGCTCGCCCAAATAGCAGGCTGGCGTTTTTTTATTAAAACCTAACAGGTTTCAAAAACCTGTTAGGTTTGATTGGGTTATTGCCCTTTTCATCGGGTACACACTCCGCCCAAGCCCCTTGTCCCCCAAAGGGGGAAAAATTTCTAATACTAACTGTTAGTATTGTGTCCCGAGTTCCCCTCCCTTCGACAGGGGTTAGGGGTGGACTTGCTCCTCTCCTTTGAGGGGCTGGGGGAGGTTACTTCCAGTAGCTCCAGTTGGCACCGTCGTATACTGCAAGCATATCTGCTGCCGTATCGTATACTATGGTTCCGGCTATAGCTCCCGGTATGGTAAGATGCGGATTGGCAACCTGCGGCAGCACCATCGCTTTTGTGGTGGATTCCAGTACCAGAGCACCGGGCTTGGTACTTGTGCCGGCACCTATGATAGCACCGTTTACGCCGGTAACATCGGTAGTTCCGCTGTTGGTAAATGTATGGGCAACGCCTGCTGTTTCATTTACCGTAAGGTTCGTCCAGCCTCCGGCATTGTTATTATTTTTGTCTTCCCAGACTTCTAATGCATTGTCTTGAGAATTGAAAATAAATGTTCCGCCCACAGCTCCCGGTGCGGAAGATACCTGCGGTACGATAATGCCTTTGGCTTCACTGCCGAACTCCAATAGCACGCTGGTATTGGTAATGTCGGTTTTTCCTATTGCCACCTGTGCCGATACTTTATTGAAAGCCATCGATGCACAAAGTACAGCAGCTGCTGTTATGATATTCTTTGATTTCATTGTTTTTCTTTTTTTAGCCCCGCTAATTGCCTTCGCAATTAGTCCCAAAGGGGGTGAACAGTTCTAATACTAACCGTAAAGGGGTATTAATTAAACTTTTTTTTGTTGATTAATTCGGTTATAGGGTGAAGAGGTTAAATGGTTAAACAGTTCAATAATTATGAAACCGGAGAGATAAGAGGCAAGAAAGCTGTTATCGCTTTCTAACCCCTTCACCTCCTCACTTTCTCACTTCATCACCTCTTCACTTTCTAACCTACTAACTTTATTTATTGTTTGTAAGCCTTGTCAAGGTTCAAAACCTTGACACAAGGCTGAGATAAAACCACCCCGCCCTGCGGGCACCCCTCCGGAGGAGGGGAATTGCTCCCCTCTCCTTTGGAAATCTGCTAAAGCAGATTAGCCGTTTCCTTTAAAAAAATTAACAAGAACATGAGGCAAAGGGTTGGGGGTGAGGCTTATTCATTACACCCTCTCTCAATACAGTTCCAGCCGGTTCTTGAGGTGTCTACACCCGGTGCAGTACCTCTGTAGAGCTGTACGCAGCCTAAATCTGTATTGTAGATGAGCATACCGTCCACAGGTGTAAGAGCGTCTCTTTGCAGCGTGGTCATGTGGGTAATTACAAAACCTTTCTCTGCACTGTCCATCACGATATGACCGTTTGGTACGTTTTCCGGCCATTTTATGCTGCCTGTGCTGTTGGTAATGCTGCCTTTGGTAAGGATACCTACTTTGGTATATAGAGGAGTACCTGATGCACCCGGTTTCACGCAGGTTTCAGGGATATCTACACCGCATGGTTCCAGCTCTGTTACCTCTGTGTTGGTTGGGAACATGAACTCTGTAACTTCTTCATACGTTGTAGTTCCGTCAGCAAAAGAACCATTTTCTCTGTATCCCATAAAACCCACTCTTCCGTCTTCTCTTATGATTACTATTTTATAAGCTGCTACTTCTACGTTAACAATCTTGTCCGTTTGGTTGAGCTTAGTGGCATCATAAGTTGCTCCTGCAGCCAAAGCTCCGGGCATATAATTAGGAGAGCTTGTGTGAATCTCTGTCCACAGCTTACCGTCCGTAGTTAATGCAGCCGTATTATAAGGAGAACCCGGTGTATCATAATAAACTTCCTCCTGGTCCACAGTATTTATCCACGCGATGTTATCAAGGTCGCCGCCTCCCATGGCTGCAGGCTTCTGTGCCTTTACCCACGAGGTTGCAGTAGTACCCTGAACATCATTTCCTAACAGATACACCAAGCCATCAGTAGTAAGCAAGGTGTAAGTTGTATATGTATCATTGAGATTTCCCATAATTCCAATCATTTTTGGTGTGGCTCCCGTAGGAAGTGTCATTTCGGTAGCATACGTTCGTGCTGCTTTAGGCGAACCGTCTCCAAGATAGGTGTTATCACCCCAGGTGTAGAGTTTCCCGTCGTCGGTCATGGCTATTGCTTTATCTACCAGTAGACGCACTGCCACCACATTGTCCAGCGTGGTAGTGGCATTGGTTTTTACCCTGTGCCATTGCGTGGTGGTATCCACCCCGGTTCCGTCACCATACTGCCCAGCAAGACCCATAATCCATATTTGCCCGTCGCAGCTTACAATAGCAAGTCCAAGTGCTGTAGATGCCATTATTTTTACATTGTCGGGGGTTACTCCCATAGGCAATCCGTAAGTGTTGGTACCCGATACTCCATAAGTCGTGGTAGGAGCAGGAGTGGTACTGTTAATAACAAGACCGTTCCCATATAATCCCGTAGTGGTCAAAATGAAGTTATCTTGATTTCCTGAAAAATCGCCCAATCCAAATTTAAGGACATCTCCTGTAATGTTTGGTCTGGTGGTAGAATTTACGGTGGTAGGAACAAGGTAATCCGGTGCATTAGTGCCATCATTCCCCCATGTTTTTACCGTACCGTCTGCCTGTTTAAGGTATGTAGCACCTACAAGAGATACGATATTGTCATACTCTATGGTATCAGGGTCATCAGCATAGATACCGGTGTTTGGATTACAGCCGGTAGTACATGTGGTGGTGGCTGTTACGGTAACGCTTACGGCATCAGATGTTGTGGTACACGTACCGTTTGTTGCTACTACATAGTAATAGGTTGTTCCGACAGTAGTGGTAGGCGGCGTATATGTAGTGGAAGTAGCTCCCGAGATGAGTGTACCTCCCGTA
>JASGDB010000054.1:0-60639 GCA_049841315.1 Bergeyella sp.
AGTCTTGAACTTTTGGTTCTTTTGTTTCAAGACAAAAGAACAGGAATTTAGAATTTATAGATAAATGTTAATTTTAAAATCCACAGTTTTTGTCGAAGAACCGAATTAAGAGAAGAGAGAAATTATTGGAATTTTAAAAATTGGGAGCAAGAATATAAAGACAGAGCATTCTGTCTTTGTATATTAAAGGGATTTGAAAATAACAAATTAGAAAAAGATTTGAAAAAAAGCGACAGGTCTTTTTATAATCCTTTAGGTATAGCAATATTTGATGATTCATTACAGCCAATAATTAATCAAGAAATAAATAAGATTAGGTTGGATTCAATTAATTCAATTGGGTCTTATCCTGAAGATTTAAAAACATTATATCAGAAAAGAAACGTAGTAGGTCATTGTCTGAATTTTTATAAAAGTAAAGAGTTAGATGATTTGGCTCACAAAGAAAGAAAAAATTGGAATAAAATATCAAATATTATGGATAAAATACACGAGAAAATCCCTACATATTAGTTTTTGATTCCAGATTGTACCCGATGTCCCCACGCTGGCGCAAGCCTCCCGCTTGTGCCAAAGACTAAAAAATGACTCGAGCCAGAGGCTCGCGCCAGCGAGGGCTTTCAACTTTTATAATCCTTTAACTCATACATACAATTTAAAAACAACCCTTTTTTAGCAAAAATTTATCATTTCCTCTCCTTGGTTTTAACAAAATTTAATCTTTCCATAGGCTGATAAGGAACGGATTTTGTTAACTTTACGAAATGAAAATTCGTGATATATGAGAAAAGAAGCAAGCGTACTTTTAGCCGGAACATTGGGTTTTTTCACCGTTTTGGGAATTATTGGTTTCAAAAAAATACTGAAATCAAAAGATAGAAAATACCATAAAGAATACAAAGATTACCACAGACTCTACGGAAAACGATACGAGGCTGAGGACGGCGACGGCGTGGAGTTTCTTGCGCTTCTGTAAATAAGCTAATATTCAAACAATATATTTTTTCCGGTCTCATCGAAGCCGGATTTTTTTGTGGAAAACTTCCGTGTTCAGAAGAAAAATAGGGCTTTAAAATTTCATCCACAACGTTTAAAATCATACTTTTGTGCATGAAAACCATAGTGAAAGGTTTTCAGCCAAAAATCAACACATGAAGAAATACTCATCCAAAAGGAGCGTGCAGATTCTTGCTCATCTTCTGAAAGAATACGGAATTTCAGACGTGGTGATTTCTCCCGGTTCGCGGAATGCGCCTTTGGCAATACAGTTCGGCGAAATGGATGAAATCATCTGTTACAGTATTGTGGACGAAAGAAGCGCGGGATTTACAGCCTTGGGAATGGCGAAAAGCGTAAAAAAACCGGTAGCGATTACCTGCACAAGCGGTTCTGCGGCAGCCAATTATTATCCTGCGGTTACGGAAGCGTTTTATCAAAATGTGCCGCTGCTGATTCTTACGGCAGACCGTCCTTCGGATTTTGTGGATATTTTCGACGGACAGACGATTCGCCAGAAAAACCTTTACCAACAACATTCTTACGGAGATTTTGAACTTTGGGAAGACAGCAAAGAGGGCGCAGAAGATTACAACTGGGACATCATTAAAAAAGCCATTGAACTCTGCATCGAAAAGCAAGGCCCTGTTCACATCAATATTCCTTTGGAAGAGCCTCTGTATGATTTGGTTACGGAGCTTCCTTTTTTCCCGTCGGTGGAGAAAACCATTCAGAAAAAGAACTATGAACTGCCTTCTTCACTCGCCGCAGAATGGAATACTTCGCAGAGAATCCTGATTCTTGCCGGAACGAGAGATAACAGCGCAGAGTTGGAAGCACAGTTGTCGCAAATAGTTAAAAATCACAGTGCTGTCGTGTTGTGCGAGGCGAATTCCAATCTTCATCACGATAAATTTTTCCATCATATCGACCGGTATGTTTCCGGATTTACGGAAGAAGATTATAAAACATACTCGCCTGATTTACTGATTACAATCGGGCAGAATGTGGTTTCCAAAAGGGTGAAGCAGTTTCTCCGAAAAGCACACCCGAAAAAACACTGGCATATTGACGAAGTCTGGCAGCCGGACACGTATTTTGCCTTAACGGATAAGATTGAAGTAAAACCCGAAGTGTTTTTTGGTAAGTTATTGAATTTCATCAATCTTGACCCTCGCTCGTATTTTAACCTCTGGGATGTTCTCCGCGATAAAAAAGATGCGAAACATGAGGAATATATGCAGAAAACCGCATTTTCCGATTTGTATTTTTTCAGTCTGTTTGCGCAGAAAGCTCCGGAGGATTACGCCATTCATTTTTCCAATTCTTCGGCGATACGGTATGCGCAGCTGTTTGATTTTCCGAAAAACCATATTTACTGCAACCGCGGAACAAGCGGGATTGAAGGCTGTACATCAACTGCAATGGGATTTGCCATAAAAAACCCGAAACCAACGGTTTTGGTAACGGGAGATTTGGGATTTTTCTACGACATCAACGGGCTTTGGAATCAGTATATTCCGCCGTTTACGAGGATTATTGTTTTCAATAACGAAGAAGGAAATATTTTCAGGATTATTTCCGGTCCTTCCAATGCGAATCAGAATATTCTGGATGAATTTATCACCACGAAGCATAAGAGAACTGCGGAAAACGTTGCGAAAATGTTCGGTTTCGGGTATGTGAAAGTGGAGGACGAGACAACATTGGAACGTGTTCTGGATAATTTCTTTAAACCGGATATTCATCCTAAAATATTGGAAGTCAACACTTCCGAAGTGCTGAACGCAGAAATACTGAACGATTATTTTGAGTTTCTGAAAGGGTGATTTTTTAAACTAACGAGCGCAAAGAAATTTTACAAATAAAATTGTGTGAAAAACGCCTTTGCAAACCTTAAAAATAAAGCGATTAGTAGTTAAAAGTATCTTTGCGGAATCCTTGCGTTTAAAAATTAGGCAACAGAAAATTCAAAATTGTCATTTAACAAAACAATTCCCTCCGAAATCCCCTCCGGATGTTCCGTGAAACCTTTTTATTTCGTGGTTTTTCCTTTTAAAACCAAATCCTGAATCTGTTTTTCCGTGAGTTTTTTTCCGAAAACCACAAACGGAATTTTGAATCCGCAGTTTTTAAAATCAGAACAGCCGACAGAGGTTTTTCCTTTTATTAATCGGGAATTTTTGCATTTCGGACATTGGGTTTCTTCCCAAAGAAATTCGGTTTTGGGTTTTGGTTTGCTTTCTTTTTTGGGTGCTTCGGTTTTTTCTTCGTGAAGTGAAATCACTTTTCCTTTTCCGTCAACCACTTTTTTCACGAGAACGGAAACCATTTCAATCAGTTCGTCTTTGAATTGTTGCGGTTCGTATTCGCCTTTTTCGATTTTACGGAGTTTAAATTCCCATTCTCCGGTAAGTTCAGGGCTTTTCAGAAGTTCGTCTTCAATGGTGTCAATCAAATCAATTCCGGTTTGTGTGGCAAAAAGATTTTTCTTTTTCTTCTCGATATATTTGCGTTTGAAAAGCGTTTCGATAATATTTGCACGAGTTGAAGGACGACCGATTCCGTTGGCTTTCAGCATTTCACGGAGTTCTTCGTCTTCCACCTGTTTTCCGGCGGTTTCCATTGCACGGAGCAAAGTCGCTTCGGTGTAAGGTTTCGGCGGAGTGGTTTTTCCCTGATGAATAAACGGTTCGTGTTCTCCTTTTTCTCCGGCGGTAAATTCGGGAATGTTTTGTTCCTCGTCTTTTTCTTTTTCGGATTTTTCGGCGGAATCTTTCGGTTCTTTGGCGTAAACGATTCTCCAGCCTTGTTCCAAAATCTGCTTTCCGCTGGCTTTAAAAGGAATCGTTCCGACCTGCGCTTCCACCAAAGTATTGGAAATTTTACACTCGGGATAAAAAACCGCGATAAACCGTTTTGCAACCAAATCGTACACGAGTTTTTCCTCTCTGCTCAGATTTTTGGACGGCGGAATTTCGGTCGGAATAATGGCGTGGTGGTCGGTTACTTTGGAATCGTCAAAAACCGCTTTGCTTTTCGGAATCGGTTGTTCCAGAAGTGGAGAAATCAATTCTGAATAAAAGTGCATACTCCGCAGAATTCCTGCAATTTTAGGATGAAGATTTTCCGATAAATAGGTGGTATCCACTCGCGGATAAGTGGTATGTTTTTTTTCGTATAAACTTTGAATGTAATTTAAAGTCTGCTCTGCGGAAAAGCCGTATTTTTTGTTGGCTTCCACCTGAAGTCCGGTCAAATCGAATAATCGGGGATTTTTTTCTTTTCCCTCTTTGATTTCAAAAGAAACGATTTCAAAAAGATTTTGTTTCAGATATTCCAGACCTTTGTCGGCTCGTTCCTGCGATTTCAGGCGGTCAATAGAAGCATTGAAAACCACATCGCGGTATTTCGTTTTCAGTTCCCAATAATCTTCGGACGTAAACGCATTGATTTCTTTCTGCCGTTGAACGAGCATCGCCAAAGTCGGGGTCTGCACTCTGCCAACGGACAAAACCGCCTTATTTCCCCCGAATTTTTTAGTAAAAAGCCTCGTTGCATTAATTCCCAAAAGCCAGTCTCCAATCGCTCTTGCGTTTCCTGCCTGATACAAATTCCCGTAGTCTTCCGCAGGTTTCAGATTTTCAAAACCCTCTTTTATGGCATCTTCCGTCAATGAAGAAATCCAGAGGCGTTTCATCGGTTTACTGCATTTCGCTTTCTGCAAAACCCACCGCTGAATCAGTTCTCCCTCTTGTCCGGCATCACCACAGTTGATGACTTCATCGCATTCTCCCACCAATTTTTCAATGGTTTTAAACTGCCTTTCAACGCCGTTGTTGGGAATGAGTTTTATCCCAAAATTTTTAGGAATAATCGGAAGCATAAAGAGATTCCACGCTTTGTATTGCGGTGCGTAATCGTGCGGTTCTTTGAGGGTGCAGAGATGCCCGAAAGTCCACGTTACGCAATAGCCGTTTCCTTCCATATAGCCTTGCTTCGGGGAAGTTGCTCCCAAAACTTTGGCGATGTCGCGGGCGACGGACGGTTTTTCGGCGATGCAGAGTTTCATCTTTGGTTTATGCTTTATTGGTGTAAACGTCAGAACATTTCATCCTGAGTTTTTTATTTTTTGAAGGATTGCAAATTTGCGATTTTTAAATTCAAAAGGCAAATGTCTGAACATATTAATATTTTTGCCGCAAGGAGCGCAATGGTATTTTCACAAATGTTCAAACTTTTTTTCGTTCGCAAAGCCACTTCGTTTAGCAAGGAAATAGCCTTAGCGAACGAAAAAATCAACCCAAAACAAATAAAAGAATCCATTGTGCTGCTTGCGGTAAAAATAATTGAACTACAACATTTACGTTGCGTTTTATTTCAAAACAGTATCTTTGTAAAAAAGCCGTAAAAGTCTTACGGTACATAACAGGGAATATCCCAAAATACAGTAAAATGACAATAGAAAACAATCACGTAGTTGCCCTAAACTACACTCTTCATACGATTGAAGAAGACGGAAGCAAAACCCTCGTTGAAAAATCCGATGCAGAAAATCCGCTTACCTTTTTGTACGGTGTGGGAATGATGATTCCGAAATTTGAAGAAAGCATCAAAGGTTTAAAAGCAGGAGATAAAACAGCTTTCACCATTGCTCCTTCCGAAGGATATGGCGAAAGACATAATGATGCGATAGCACAATTACCTTTAGAAATGTTCAAAGAATCGGGAATGCCGCCTGTAGGTGCGATACTTCCTTTATCCGACAATCAGGGGAATAATTTTCAGGCTGTTGTGGTAGAGGTAACTCCGGAAGCTGTTGTGGCAGACCTTAACCACCCAATGGCAGGAAGAACTTTGGATTTTGAAGTAGAAATCTTAGCGACCCGCCCTGCAACCGAAGAAGAACTTTCTCACGGACACGCTCACGGAATTGACGGAACTTCCGGGCATTAATCAATTATAAAATATGAAAAACCCTTTCGGAGTTTCAAAAAACCTCATAGGTTTCAAAAACCTATGAGGTTTAATGGTCTTTTGATAAAAATGTGAATAAACTGAACCCTTTCAGAGTTTCAAACTCCGAAAGGGTTCGTTTATAAAAACTTCTTTTGGAAATTATTCCACAGCTTCTTTCTCTTTTTCGGTTTCTCCGATGAGTCCGTCTTTCTCATTATTGAGCTTCAGAATTACGGTTTCTCCGTCGCTGAATTGTTTATTCACGAGCATTTCCGCCAGTAAATCTTCTATATATTTCTGAATGGCTCTCTTCAGAGGTCTTGCTCCGAAATCTTTGTCCCAGCCTTTTTCTGCGATGAAATTTTTGGCATCTTCCGTTAATTCCACATGATAGCCTAATTTTTCCAATCTTCCGTACAGTTTGGAAAGTTCGAGGTCGATAATTTTCTTAATATCTTCTTGTTCCAAAGCATTGAAGATGATGATATCGTCAATTCTGTTCAAAAATTCCGGAGCGAAGGCTTTTTTCAAGGCACTTTCGATGGTGCTTCTGGCTCTTGCATCAGAAGTGCTTTTCTTCGCAGAAGTTCCGAAACCAACTCCGTCGCCGAAATCTTTCAAATCCCGTGTTCCGATATTGGAAGTCAAGATGATAATCGTATTTCTGAAATCGATTTTTCTACCCAAAGAATCGGTAACGTGCCCTTCATCTAAAATTTGGAGCAGAATATTGAAAACATCAGGATGCGCTTTTTCAATTTCGTCCAAAAGTACGACTGCGTAAGGCTTTCTTCTTACCGCTTCCGTTAATTGTCCGCCTTCTTCGTAGCCAACGTATCCCGGAGGAGCGCCTACCAATCTCGATACGGCAAATTTTTCCATGTATTCGCTCATATCTATTCGGATTAATGCTTCATCGGAATCGAATAATTCACGAGCCATTACTTTTGCCAGTTCGGTTTTTCCGACACCGGTTGTTCCAAGGAAAATAAATGTTCCGATTGGTCGGTTCGGGTCTTTCAATCCCGCTCTGTTTCTTTGAATGGCTTTCACTACTTTTTTCACGGCATCTTCCTGTCCGATTACTTTTCCGTTCAGTTTATCGTCCATTTGAGCGAGTTTATCCAGCTCGTTTTTGCCGACTTTGGTTACGGGAACGCCGCTCATCATGGAAACCACTTCTGCTACATTTTCTTCGGTTACGGTTTCTTTTTTCTCTTTTACATTTTTGTCCCATTCTTCCTGAGCGACCTGAAGTTCTCTCTGTAAAAATTCTTCTTCGTCTTTCAGTTTTCTGGCTTCGAGATAATCCTGTGCTTTTACGGCTTTTTGTTTCAGCTCCTTTATTTCCTCGATTTTCTTTTCGTTTTCGATGATTTCGTTCGGAACTTTCATGTTTTTGATATAAACACGCGAACCTGCTTCGTCCAAAGCATCAATCGCCTTGTCCGGAAGAAAACGGTCGGTAATGTATCTCGATGTTAAATTTACACACGCAGAAATAGCTTCATCGGTGTAATGAACATTGTGGTGGTCTTCGTATTTGTCTTTAATTTGATTCAGAATCTGAATGGTTTCCTCAATGGAAGTCGGCTCTACCATTACTTTCTGGAAACGTCTTTCCAACGCGCCGTCTTTTTCGATATACTGCCGGTATTCATCCAGAGTTGTTGCACCGATGCACTGGATTTCTCCTCTTGCCAAAGCAGGTTTGAACATATTGGAAGCGTCCAGACTTCCGGTAGAACCTCCCGCTCCTACAATAGTGTGAAGCTCATCGATGAAAAGAATGACATCTCTGTTTTTTTCGAGTTCCGTCATTATCGCTTTCATTCTTTCCTCGAATTGTCCGCGATATTTCGTCCCGGCAACCAAACTTGCCAAATCCAATGTAATGACACGTTTTCCGTACAGAACTCTCGATACTTTTTTCTGATGGATTCTTAGTGCCAAACCTTCTGCAATCGCAGATTTTCCAACGCCCGGCTCTCCGATTAAAAGCGGATTATTCTTTTTTCTTCTCGATAAAATCTGCGACACTCTTTCTATTTCTTTTTCACGCCCGATGACAGGGTCGAGCTTTCCGTCTTTTGCCAAAGAGGTCAAATCCCTTCCGAAATTATCCAAAGTCGGTGTTTTGCTTTTTCCTGTTCCGAGATTTCCGGTTGGTTTCCGCATCTGGCTGTATTCTTCTCTTTCGTCTTCTTCGTCATAAGCACTCATTTTCGGAGATTGACCGGAGTTTTTCAGCATCATCTGATATTCTCTGGAAACCCTTTCGTAATCCACGTCGTAGGCTTCGAGGATGCTGGATGTCGGGTCTTCCGGTTTGTAGAGAATTCCGAGGAGGAGATGCACGGTGTTGATTTCTCCACTGCGGTATTGCCGGCATTCCAGCTCTGAGCGTTTTACCGCCTGGTCAGCCATTTTGGTAAAAGAGATATTGGGAACTTCCTCAGAAATCGGATTATGCCCTATTGCGTTGAAAGTTTCAATTTTTCTTCTTATTTGCGTCAAATCGGCATTGAGATTCTGTAGAATTTCACGTGCGGAATTATCTGTTTTAAGGATTCCCAACAGCAGATGCTCTGTATTGAGGAATTCGCTTTTCAGTCTTTTCGCTTCGGTTTTGCCTTGTTTGAACACGTTGTTCAGTCCGTCTGAAAATTTATAATCCATAATATATTGCTCTCAATCTTTAGATTAAAGATAGGAATTTATCTTTAACAACAATCAAAGTTACAAATAGTTTACCAAAAAACAGGTATGACTTTATGGCAGATTTTGAGAAAATAGGAGCTAAGTGGTTCGGGATACGAGGTTCGGGTTGCCGGTTATTCCCCTCCTTTGGAGGGGTGTCAAAATTTTCAAAGAGAAAATTTTGACGGGGTGGTTAATAGGATAAAAGGATTGAAAAAAAGCGAACGCCCTGTAAAAATTCTCCCACTACAAAGTTGCTTCCGCCGATAAAGATTAATTCTTCATCTGTAACATTTTGTTTTGCAGAAAGATAACCTGACTGCACATCATCAAAAATTTTGTAATCAATCTGTGACTTTTTCAGCAAATCTTCGTATTCATTTGGGTGTCTGCCTCTGTTAATCGCCGGTTTTACAAAATAAAACTCTGCATTTACGGGTAAAATCTGCAAAACCTCATCTATTTTTTTGTCATTGACAAAGCCTAAAACGATATGCTTCTTTTTCGGAATTTCGTTGAGTTGGGCAAAAACCATTTCCAAACCGGCTTGATTATGTGCTGTATCGCAAATCGTGAGCGGATTATTGGAAAAAACAAACCAGCGCCCGATAAATCCCGTGTTTTTGTGAACATTCAAAAGTCCGTTTCGGATATTTTCATCGGAAATTTTTACGCCGGATTTCCTTAATTCTTCCACCAAAGCCAGAACAACACGGATGTTTTTTTTCTGATAATTTCCTTTTAAATCCGATTCCAAATCCGATTCGATAAGCGTTGCATCAACGAAAGGTGCGTTTTCTTTTTCCGCTTTTTCACGGATAATATTTTTTACGGAAGCGTTTTCATCACCGGAAATAACGGCAATTCCTTTTTTGATGATTCCGGCTTTTTCTCCTGCAATTTCCTCAATCGTATTTCCCAAAATATTCTGGTGGTCGAACTGAACATTCGTAATCGCAGAAACCAAAGGTTTTATAATATTCGTGGAGTCCAATCTTCCGCCCAAACCGACTTCAATAATGGCAAAATCCACAATTTTTTGCTCAAAATATTCAAACGCCATAATCGTGGTAAACTCAAAAAACGACGGACGAATATCTTCCGGAAGATTCTTTAATTTCTGAATAAAATCAAAAACGAAATTTTTGTCTGCATTCTTTCCGTTTACCTTAATTCTTTCCGTAAAATCAATTAAATGCGGGGAATTATAAAGACCGATTTTATATCCCGATTCCTGCAAAACAGAAGCCAGCATATTGCTCACAGAGCCTTTTCCGTTCGTTCCGCCGATGTGAATGGTTTTGATTTTTTCCTGCGGATTCCCGAAAAATTCGCACAAAGCGGTAATGTTCTGCAATCCGGGTTTGTAGGCTTTCTGGCCGTCAATCTGGTAATTCGGCATTTGCACGAAAAGCCATTCAACGGCTTCCTGATATTCTTGCGGAGTCATTTTAAAAATTTACTTGTTTCCGTTCGATTTCAGCGTTTTGATTTCCTCAATTTTTTTCTCAAAGTGTTCTGCGTTTTCAGGATGTTTGGTTTTGAGAATTTCGTAGGCTTTTATTGCTTTTGAGTACAGACGCTGTTGGGTGTATAGTTTGGCAAGCGTTTCGGTCATGAGGTGCGAGATGTCCCCGGGCTTTTCTTTTATTACAAAATCCGTTTCCTCTTTCAGCTTTGAGATTTTTGGTTCTGTTTCGATGAATTTTTCGATTGCCTGCTGCTTGATTTCTTCTGTTGAAGTTTCTTGTTTTATCTGAATTTCTTCCGGTTTTTTATCAGCTTCTTCAGATGAAGGGTTGAGTTTCAGCCAGTTCTGCCAAGTATTGATGAAATGGGGAATGTTGCTTCTCTCCGGTTTTTGTTCTGCATTATTTTCAAGCGGTTTTTCTTCAGCAGACTCTTCTTCCCGAACGGTTTTTTCTTCAGGAATTACGGACAATGTATCGCTTAAAAACGAAACATTCATCACCGGTCTTTCTTCTTTCATTTCTTTCGGAACATGATTGAAAACAGGGGCAGGATTTTCTTTCGGCTCTTCTTTTTTCAGCGCAATGGAAGCATCCGGCTGGCTGGTTTGAAAATACATAGGTTTCCAGTCGGACGGTTCGGATTGTAGGGTCTCTTCCGGTATCTCAGGTTTTGCTTCCGCAACGGTTTTTTCTTGTTTTACGATATGTTGAGCTTCGTGGGTTTCTACAAAATTGATGTCGAAATTGGTCTGAGGCTCTTCTGTTTCTTGTTCGGTTTTCGGCTTTTTATTGGCTTTCATTTTGGCTTCCACTTCGGCAATCAGGCGCTGCATTTCTTCTTCATGACGGCTCAGTTTCGGCTTCGGAACTTCGTAGGGAACGGCTTCCCGAGTTTTGGGTTCCATTTTTATATCAGGCAGGAATTGTTCTGTTCCGTGAAAACTCAAAATGGAAACATCAGCAATTTCGGGTTTTTCTTCTTCAATGATATTTTCCTCAACAATCTCTTCTTTACTGAAACTTTCCGCATCGTAAGATTCTTCCGGTTGGGAATTTACCTCTTGCGAAACTTCAGCAATGGATTCATTTTCAGCAACTTCCGGTTTTATTTCTTCTGAAACACCTGTGATTTTTTTCTCCGAATTTTCAGAAATAATTTCTTCTGCAGGTTGTGGAATTACCGTCTGTAAATCTTCCGTAACGAACTTGTTTTCAATAATTTCGGGTTTTGAATCAACTGTTTTCTGAATGAAATTTTTCCGGTTGATGAACTGATACAGTATTTTTTTATCGGTAGTGTATGCTGCGGTTTTAGAAAGCTCTTTCTTATAATCTTCCGGATTCATCAGGTGTGTTGCATACAGATGGAGCGCACGGATGCTCTGGACATACGGATATTTTCTGATTTCTTCCTGCAAAAGAGGCAAATCCTCCTGTGCTGTCAGTTCCGGTGATTGTATGATTTCTAAAATTCGGGGATTCATCATCATCTTACCAATTAGCTACTATGTCGTTGAAAATTTTATTGATAATTCTTTCGTTCACAATTTTGACCTGAGAAGATTCTATCTGGCTGATATCCAAATCACTGCTGAAAACCACTTCATCAGTAAAACTTTTATCAAAACTTTTTTCCGGTTCTACGTTGTTTTCATAATGCACTTTCACGGTCATGGAGAGCTTGTTCTGTGCCGCCTGAACGGGTGTATTGTTAGCTCCGTTCACACCGCTGGAAATCGTGGTCGGCGAAATCGTATAGTCCGTAATTTCTCCTTCAATCAGAATATCCGGATTTTCGATAGTTCCTTTCAAGGTGGTTCGCTGGAGAAAGCGGTTCTGGATGTCAATGGAAAACTGCTGTGCAAGATTGGGATTAAAAGCGGTACTGTTGATAAAATCCCGAATCTGAATGGTCTTCGTTTCCGGACTCAATGATGAACCGGTGAAGCTGTAACAGGCTTGCAACAAGAAACAAGAGACAAGAAAAAAGATACAAGTTCCTGATTTACAATGTTTTTTAATGTTTTTGCTCATTTTTTTATTTCACATTTCATAGGGCTACACTATGCTATTGATATCGCCACTTCGTGGCTTTTTTTACTCTTCCAAATTATACTGTTTTATCTTTCTGTAAAGCGTTCTTTGGGAAATTCCCAACTCGTCTGCCGCTTTGTTTCTTCTTCCTTTATGCTTTTCCAATGCTTTGATAATCAAATCTTTTTCATTGTTTTGAAGCGACAGAGATTCCGGTTTTGCTTCTTCTAATTCTATATCTTCCACATTATCAAAATCTTCTGTCGGAGTGGTGATAATGGTCGGATTCTGAACTTTCGGTTCTTCAAAATACAAAAGTGAATTCGGGTTTTGAATCTGCTGATTTTCAGGCGTATAAATTCTGTTAATCAGATTTTTTTCCTGCGAACTCAAATCCGAATTTCCTCTGTTTTTTATAAGTTCCGAAGTTAAGGATTTTAAATCATTTATATCGCTGCGCATATCAAAAAGAATTTTATACATAATTTCCCTTTCGGAACCGAAATCTGATGAAGAATTTCCACCTGTATTTTTCTGAACAACTGCGGGTAAATTGGCGTTCATCGGGATATATTCCGACAATTTTACGGCGTTGATTTGGCGGTTTTGCTCGACAACGGTTAATTGCTCCACCAAATTTCTGAGTTGGCGGACGTTCCCCGGAAAACTGTAATTTTCCAAATACTGAACGCCGTCTTCCGTGAGTTGAATTTCGGGCATTCTGTATTTTTCGGCAAAATCTATCGCAAATTTTCGGAATAATAAATGAACATCGCCTTTTCGTTCCCGCAAAGCAGGCATATCAATTTGCACCGTATTCAAACGATAATACAAATCTTCCCGAAATCTTCCGTCCCCGATTGCTTTCATCATATTGACATTGGTTGCGGCGACGATTCTCACATTGGTTTTCTGAACCTGCGATGAACCGACTTTCATAAATTCCCCGCTTTCCAACACACGAAGCAAGCGAACCTGCGTCTGCAAAGGCAATTCCCCGACTTCATCGAGGAAAATCGTTCCGCCGTCGGCAACTTCAAAATAGCCTTTTCTGGTAGAAGTTGCTCCCGTAAACGCACCTTTTTCGTGCCCGAAAAGTTCGGAATCTATCGTTCCTTCGGGGATTGCACCGCAGTTGACAACGATATATGGCTGGTGTTTTCTTCTGGATTCGGAATGAATGATTTTCGGGATAAATTCTTTCCCGACACCGCTTTCGCCGATGACGAGAACGGAAATGTCCGTCGGAGCAACCTGTATCGCTTTTTCCAAAGCACGGTTCAGTGCAGGATAATTTCCGATGATTCCGAAGCGGTTTTTTATGGATTGTAAGTCTGTCATTTTTTTATTTAAAGTTTTAGGTTCAATGTTTCAAGTTATTGAAAATTATACGCTTTATTTGTTTTTCATTTCTCAATACTGTTCACAATATTCTCCACGGAATTTTTGTCCATTTTGGAAAAAGCAAACCATTTTTTGCCTAAATCTTTGAGCGAAGCACCGAGATGATAGACTTCTTTTCCGTCGATAATAAGAAAACGGTCGTGGCTTTTCGTGAATGTTTTTATGGCAAAGTTTCCGTATTGTTCATCGGCTTTTTTCAAATCTAATTGGAGTTGTTTGCCGATTGATTTTGTGAGAATCAATACGTTTACGCCTTTTTTCTTTTTGCTTAGATGTGTAAAAGTGGTTTCATCAATATAATTGTCAATCAGCACGATATTTTCTTTGGCAGAACGGATAATTTTTGAGGCAAGTTCGTAAGCATCAAAGACTTGTCCGTCAAAAAAAACGCCTTGGTTTGGGATTGCATCTTTTCTTTCGAGAGCGTTAAATATTTTTTCAAATTTGTGGTCGGTTTCAAGTTGTTTGCGTTCGATTTTATCCAAACGCTGAAAAACCAACTGATTGTCCGAAACCATTTTTCGCATTGCGACAAAAGCATTCATAATTTGTATGCTGACTTTTACGGCAATATCACTTCGCAAAACCGCTGAAAGCATTGCAATTCCTTGTTCGGTAAAAGCGTAAGGATTATTGGAAGAATGTTTTAATGATTTCAACCGGTCACAAATTGTGACCAGTTCGTTTTTTTCATCATCATTCAGTTGAAACCGAAAAACGTCGGGAAACCGTTCAATGTTTCTTTTTACGGCTTGGTTCAACACCTTTGTTTCCACCTGATACATTTCTGCCAAATCACGGTCAAGCATTACCTGCATTCCACGAACAGTGAAAATATTATTTTCAATTTGTGTTTGTGATAAAGTTAATTCGTTGTGCATTGTTGTTTAAAGTTTCAGGTTCAAAGTTTCAAGTTGTTGAAACTTATCACTTTAATCTTCTAATTTTATAAATTTACTTTTCAGAGTGTCTAAATAATATAATTCAGGGTCGTAAACTCCGCCACTAATATAATAACCTAAACTATCTGGCGGATTAATAATTAATAATCTGCTGTCCTTCCGAAATTTATATGGCGAATCATAACCAGCACTTGCGGATGGAATTTCTATTAACTTTCCGTTTTTTCCATTGATTGCTATCCCAGTTGCACAAGGAGAACCGCAACCCCAATAATCAATAATATATTTTCCTGCAAAATTGGTTTCATTCTTTTCAAAAGATTGTTTAATCATCGTCCGATACATTTTTGTATAAGAACTTACATTCGTATTTATTTTCAGTTTCGGATTTTTTTCTTCAATTTTATTGACAGGGAAATCTTCAAATTTATATTTTGTTACAAATTTTTCTCTTTCAAGATATTTGGACTTGGGCTTTTGTTCTGTTTTATTTGGAGTTGAAATTTTTGACAATGAATCTTTTTTGTCACAACCGATTGCCATAACAGAAAATATTATTGATATTAAAAATCTATTTTTCACGAATTATTGTTTTACTTTCTCAATACTATTCACAATATTATCAACGGAATTTTTATCCATTTTGGAAAAAGCAAACCATTTTTTGCCTAAATCTTTGAGCGAAGCACCGAGATGATAGACTTCTTTTCCGTCGATAATCAAAAAACGGTCGTGGCTTTTCGTGAATGTTTTTAGGGTAAAATTTCCGTATTGTTCATCGGCTTTTTTCAAATCTAATTGGAGTTGTTTGCTGATTGATTTTGTGAGAATCAATACGTTTACGCCTTTTTTCTTTTTGCTCAAATGCGTGAAAGTGGTTTCGTCAATATAATTATCTATCAAAACGATATTTTCTTTTGCAGAGCGGATAATTTTTGAGGCAAGTTCATAAGCATCAAACACTTGTCCGTCGAAGAATACACCTTGTGTGGGAATTAAATGCGAATTGATTTGCAAAGAAATTTCATTGACTTTTTCAGTCAGATTTTCAAAGCCGTTTTCAATTCTGGTCATTCTTTGGTTTAAGGCATATCCTTTCAGCAAATAATCTCTAAGCACATTGGTTGCCCAAATTCTGAATTGTGTGCCTTGTTTGGATTTTACACGATAGCCAACCGAAATAATGACATCGAGATTGTAAAATTCTACCCGTCTTTCAACGGTTCTGCCTCCCTCATTTTGAACTGTCGCAAAATTTGCGACAGTTGCATTTTTCACAAGTTCTCCTTCTGAAAATACATTATTAATGTGTTTCCCAATCGTTTTTACATCTCGACCAAACAAAACAGAAATCTGATGACGATTTAGCCAAACGGTTTCCTCGTCAATTTTTACCTCAATATGTTCAGGTAATTCATCGGATTGATATAATACGATTTCGTTTTTCATTGTTTTTCTTATTCGTCTCAGATTAAAAGTTTCATTGCTCAAGGTCGCAATTTGCGACCAGTTCATTGGATTTAAAGAAATCAAACCGTGAAAATATAGTTTTCGATTTGTGTTTGCGATAAAGTTAATTCGTTGTTCATTTTCTTAATTTTTGATAATCTTTTATCAAAATTTCAAGTTTTGATTGGTATTCTTTCCGCCAATTTTCGCCATTTCTTTTAATCAAATATTTTTCAATTTCTGAATTATATGAATCTATTCCTCGTATTTCTGGTTGGGTCAGATTGCAGTTGGTATAATGTTCGTGAAATCCATATTCTTCATTTAATCCAATTTGTGCAATTGGGTCAGCGTTCAATATAGGAGGTTCAGTTATTAAAATTCTCGCTTCATCTCGCATTATGTCCATTTGAGCGGTCAAATAATTAAATCTATAAAAGAACCCGAACTGCCACAAAACAATTCCTATGAGTAAAATACTACATAAAACTATATTTCTCTTTTTAGAAAGCATATTCAAAAATTTTAAACTACCACACATTTCAAAATCCCCTTTGGGGATTTAGGGGCAGGTTTCCCCCAAAAGCGTTCCCTGCGTATTTCCATTCACAAAAACGGAAACAATGTCGCCGATTTTCTGCCCTTCCAATTTATCAAAAACGCAGACGGCGTTTTGGGAATTTCTGCCTTTCCATTGGTTTTCGTTCTTTTTGGAAGTGCCTTCTATCAGGATTTCGTGGACTTTTCCAACATAACTTGCCATTCTTTTTCGGGAGAGTTCGCCTTGAAGTTTGATAACTTCTGCCAAACGTCTTTGTTTGATTTCGGCAGGAACGTCGTCTTCCATTTTTTTGTGAGCCGGCGTTCCCGGTCTTTCGGAATAGGCGAACATATAGCCGTAATCGTATTCCACTTCTTTCATCAAAGACAAAGTAAGTTCGTGGTCTTCCTCAGTTTCGCCGCAAAATCCGACAATCATATCTTGGGAAAACGCAATATCGGGAACGATTTTTTTGGCTTCTTTTATTAAATTCAAATATTCCTCTCTCGTGTGTTGTCGGTTCATTTTCTGCAAAATAGAATTGCTTCCGCTTTGCACGGGAAGATGAACGTATTTGCAGATATTGGGGTGTTTTGCAATCATTCTGAAAACGTCCAAACTCATATCTTGCGGATTGGAAGTAGAAAAACGGATTCGCATTTCCGGAACGGCAACTGCAACCATATCAAGAAGTTGCGAGAAATTAACGGCGGTTAATTTTTGCATTTCCGATGCTTTTTCAAAATCCTTTTTTGCACCACCTCCATACCAAAGATAAGAATCCACGTTTTGACCGAGCAAAGTGATTTCTTTATAACCGTTTTCCCAAAGATTTTTACATTCTTCGATGATGGAATGTGGGTCTCGGCTTCGTTCGCGACCTCTCGTAAACGGAACAACGCAAAATGTGCACATATTATCGCAACCACGCGTAATCGTAACAAAGGCAGTTACGCCGTTTCCGCCCAAACGAACGGGATTGATGTCGGCGTAAGTTTCTTCTTTTGAGAGGATTACGTTGATGGCATCTCGTCCGTCTTCGGTTTCTTTGAGAAGATTCGGCAAATCTCTGTAAGCATCTGGACCGACCACCAAATCCACGAGTTGTTCTTCCTCTAAAAATTTGGTTTTCAGCCTTTCCGCCATACAACCGAGAACGCCGACCGTGAGATTCGGTTTTTCTTTTTTCAGATTTTTGAATTGGGAAAGTCGCATTCTGACGGTTTGCTCCGCTTTTTCACGAATGGAACAGGTATTTAATAAAATCAAATCGGCTTCTTCCTGCTTCAAAGTCGTGTTGTAACCCTGCTCGTTGAGAATGGACGCCACGATTTCGGAATCAGAGAAATTCATCTGACAGCCGTAACTTTCCAAAAACAATTTTTTGGTATTCTGCGGTTTTTCTGCAATAGCGAACGCTTCGCCTTGTTTGGTTTCGTCTATATATTTTTCCTGCACTTCGTTTGGTTTAAGGTTTAAAGTTTAAGGTTTAAAGTTCTGTAATTCTGAACTTTAAACCCGAAACATCAAACTGATGAGTGCGCAAAGATACGGAAAATTGTGCCAGAATGGCAGGAAATATATTATTCTAACTCCATCGGATTATTGAATTTTTCATTTTATAAATAGCTTCGCCTCCTGCATCTTAAGGATTTGATAAAGAAGATGTGTCGGCAAACCCATAATCGTGTAAAAATTTCCTTCGATTTTTGAAATTTTCGCCATTCCGAGCCATTCCTGAATTCCGTAGCTTCCGGCTTTGTCAAACGGTTTGAAATGCTGAATGTAATATTGGATTTCCTCATCAGTCATATCGGAAAACTCAACAATCGCAACATCCGTTTCGGTAATGGTTTCCACAGGCGTACGAACGGTAATTGCGGTAAAAACCTGATGTTTTTTTCCCGAAAGATTCCGAATCATGCGGAAAGCATCCTGTTCGTCTTTCGGTTTTCCGAGAATCTGATTATCAAGTACAACAACAGTATCCGCAGTTATCAGCACCTGATTTTCCTTTAATGTCCCGAACGAATCGGATTTCAAACGGGAAAGATAAGCGGCAACATCGCACGGCGGGAGTTCATCGGGAAAAGTTTCGTCACAGTCGATAGCAACCGCACGAAAGTCATAGCCTAAATTCCGCAGAAGTTCTTTCCGGCGCGGGGAATTGGAAGCAAGGAGGATTTCCATTTTAAATACTCTGCGTATTATCTTCAATCCATTTTCCCTGAACTTTCATCACCTGTTCAATCACATCACGAACAGCTCCTTTTCCGCCCTGAACCGGCGAAATGTAATCCGAAATGTCTTTTACTTCGGGAACGGCATTTTCCGGACAGGCAGCAATTCCTGAATGTTTAAGAATGCAAATATCCGGAATGTCATCACCCATTGTGAGAATTTCTTCGTTTTGAAGTCCGTATTTTGCTTTAAAATCTTCAAAATCCTTTAATTTATCCGAAGATTTAGCATAATAATCCGTAATTCCGAGATAATGGATTCGGTGTTTCACCATTTCGTCGTTTCCACCTGTTATTACGCCGATTTTATAGCCGTTTTTCAATGCTTTTACAACAGCGTATCCGTCTAAAACATTCATCACTCTGCACATATTTCCGCCCGGAAGAAGATAGACGCTTCCGTCGGTAAAAACACCGTCAACATCGAAAACAAAGGCTTTTATATTTTTTAATTTGGTTTTATAGCTCATACATTTTTTTTATGGATTCGTTCATGGTTTGGTAAATTTTCAGTTGTTCTTCATCGGTAATTAGCGATTCGTGCAGAGAAAGCACTTTCAAATCGTTTCGGACGGCCGGACCTGTCTGCGCATTTTTTGGTTCGATTTCATGGATTTTTTTTGTCGTCTCATCAATCAGCGGAAGAAAATATTCAAAAGGAATATCCTGAGAATCCGAAATTTCTTTGGCTCTCGAAAAAAGATGATTCACGAAATTACAGGCAAAAACCGCCGTAAGGTGTATGTATTTCCGCTTTTCATCATCGGCAGAAAGCACTTTATCGGAAATTTTTCTGGCTAAATTTTTTAAAATTTCCTTATCGGAATCGTTTTCGGCATCAATGAAAAAAGGAATTTCGGAATAATCCAAATTTTTGACTTTGGAAAAAGTCTGCAAAGGATAAAAAACCGCTTTTCTGTAATCGCCTTTCAAGGCATTGCGGGAAACAGAGCCGGAAGTGTGGGCAACGAGAGCTTCTTTTTTCTTTATTTGGGAAGAAACCCCTTCAATCGCTTTATCGCTTACGGAAATAATATAAAAGTCGGCATCGTCCAAATGTTCCGAAGAATAAGGAATATGGAGTTTTTCGGATATTTTTTTCAGTTCGGTCTCATTTCTTCCGAAAATCTGCTGTACAGGAATCCGGCTGGAAACAAAAGCTTTCGCAAGATGATACGCAACATTTCCGGAACCGATAATCACAATTTTCATACAACAAAAATAGAAAATATTAACTTTGGAATAAAAAGTGAATTCATCTTTTAACTTTTAATTATATTTACCATCCAACAAACGACAGCATCTCCATGAAGAGCAAGGATTCTGAAATTATTGAACTGATGCAGTCCGGACAGAACCGTGAAAAGGGAGTCCGGATGCTCATGGATGCCTATCAGAGCAGGTTGTACTGGCATATCAGAAGGCTGATTGTTGACCATGATTTGGCTCAGGATGTGCTGCAGGATACGTTTATTAAAGTGTATCAGAATTTTCATCAGTTCAAGCAGGACAGCCAGCTGTATACGTGGCTTTACCGGATTGCGACCAATGAAGCACTCCAGCAGCTGAACAAAATGAAAAAGATGCAGAAAACCGATGAAGATGCAGAATACTACATGCAGAATTTAGTTGCCGACAACACGGAAAGCAATGCAGATGAAATCCAGATTCTGCTACAGAAAGCGATACAAAGCCTGCCGGAAAAGCAGAGACTGGTATTCACGATGAGGTATTATGACGAAATTCCCTACGAAGAACTGAGCAAAATGCTCGATATGTCCGTAGGAACACTGAAAACCAACTATCACTATGCAAAGCAGAAGGTAGAGGAGTACATTAAAGAAAATTATGAACAATAAAATTTTTTCAGAACATGAAAAATTTTGATATTGAAAAATTAGAAAGAAAAAACGTTTACCAAACGCCACCCGATTTCTTTGCGGAAGTTCAGGAAAAGGTGTTGCAGGAAACGGTTTACAAAATTCCGGTCGCTGAGAAAAAGACAAAAATTTTCAGCATTAATAAAGTGTATGTGGCAGCAGCCTGTGTAATTTTATTTTTGGGAATTGTCGGAATCATGAGATTGAATGATGAGAGAATTCAGCCGGTGGAGAAGAACCTCATTGCCAATCAGACCGATTCTGCTTCCGAAAAAGAAGTAATCAATGAAAAAACCGATTATCAGGTTATCGTAGAAGATATAAAAAATGCAGAAGGAGAACAGCAAAATGTTGCTCCGGCTAAGGCGTTAGCGGTAACAAAGCAAAAATCCGCATCGAGGCTCGCTGTTCAAAGTCTCAAATCGGTATCAGAACCTTCAAAAATAGAAAAATACGACCAGATTATGGTAGAACTTTCCAGTGCCGATTATGCTGATTTGAACCGTTCGGAACAGGATGTGTATCTGGATTTATACAATTAATACAAACACCAAATGCTGAAAAACATGAAAAAGATAACCGTTTTATTTCTGATATTTTCTTTCGGAATCATGTTCTCCCAAAGCCTGATACACGGGTTGACACAGATGCCGCCGGAAAAAAGAAAGGAAACCATCAACAATATGTCTCCGGACGAAAGAGCCAAATTGCTGAAAGAACTGAAATGCAATATGATGGCGGAAGAACTTGATATTCCGCAGAAAGAGCAGGAAGAATTCAAAGCCCTGTATGCCGAATATCTCGAAAAGCAGAAACAAATTAAAACTCAGTTCCAGCCGTCGGAAAATTATGAACAGATGACCGACGAAGAAGCAAAACAGCAACTAAACCAGAGTTTTGAAGTAGGACAGCAGCTTTTGAATAACAGAAAAGAATATTCCGCAAAATTCATGAATGTTATAAAGCCGCAGAAAGTCCTCCATCTCTACCAGTCTGAAGGAACGATGAGGAACAAAATGCAGGAATACAAACAGGAAAAACCTGCTCCGGCAAGAAAAAGAAGATAAATATTGTTATATTCCGCCAAAACCTCATAGGTTTTAAAAACCTATGAGGTTTAAAATTTTTGTTTTATGATAAAACGACCTTTACAAAATTTTGCAAAGGTCGTTTGATTTTTTCTAAAAAAATAAAATCTAACGGGTTTTCAAAACCCGTTAGGTTTAGCGGTATTAAAAAGCCAAATAATCTGCACTATCTGCAAAATTTGCGAGAGAAAATTCATTGAAAAAAGCTAAATTTGCACACTATCAGAGAATTACATGAAGAACATCAGAAATTTTTGCATTATCGCCCACATCGACCACGGTAAATCTACTTTGGCAGACAGGCTTTTAGAATATACCAACACCGTTACGCAAAGGGAATTACAGGCACAAACCTTAGACGATATGGATTTGGAAAAAGAGCGGGGAATTACCATAAAATCCCACGCTATCCAAATGGATTACGAATATAAAGGCGAAAAATATATCTTAAACCTTATCGACACACCGGGACACGTGGATTTTTCCTACGAAGTTTCCCGTTCCATTGCCGCTTGTGAAGGTGCGCTTTTGATTGTTGATGCCGCGCAAAGTATTCAGGCTCAGACAATTTCAAACCTTTATCTTGCTCTTGAAAACGATTTGGAAATCATTCCGATTCTGAATAAAATCGATTTGCCGTCTGCCAATCCCGAAGAGGTAACCGATGAAATTATGAACCTGATTGGCTGTAAATATGAAGATGTTTTAAGGGTTTCGGGGAAAACGGGAGAAGGCGTTCACGAACTTTTGGAACAGATTGTGGAAAGAATTCCTGCTCCGGTTGGAGATGACGATGCACCGCTTCAGGCGTTGATTTTCGATTCGGTTTATAATCCGTTCAGAGGAATTGAGGCGTATTTCAAAGTGGTAAACGGAAGCATCAAAAAAGGTCAGAAAGTAAAATTTATGGCGACGGATAAAGTCTATGATGCCGATGAAGTGGGAACTTTAAAACTGAAACAAGCCCCAAAACAGGAAATAAAATGCGGAGATGTTGGTTATATTATTTCCGGAATTAAAGACGCGAGAGAAGTAAAAGTAGGAGATACGATTACCTCAGCGGAAAATCCTGCGAATGCCCCGATTGAAGGTTTCGAGGAAGTAAAACCGATGGTTTTTGCCGGAATTTATCCGATAGAATCCGAAGATTTTGAAGAATTGAGAACCTCTTTGGAAAAACTAAGGCTGAATGACGCATCTTTGGTTTTCGAGGCGGAAAGTTCTGCGGCGTTGGGATTCGGTTTCCGGTGCGGATTTTTGGGAATGCTCCACATGGAAATCGTTCAGGAGCGTTTGGACAGAGAATTTGGTATGAATGTGATTACCACCGTTCCGAACGTTTCGTATCACGGCTATTCCAAAAGAGAACCGGACGTTCCGATTCTGATAAACAACCCGTCCGAAATGATGGACCCGACGACAATGGACAGAGTAGAAGAACCTTATATTAAGGCTTCCATCATAACCAAATCCGATTTTGTAGGTGCGGTAATGACACTCTGCATCGAGAAAAGAGGGGAAATCGTAAACCAAAGTTATCTGACTTCGGACAGAGTGGAATTGATTTTCAATATGCCTTTATCCGAAGTGGTTTTTGATTTTTATGACCGTTTGAAATCCATTTCAAAAGGATATGCGTCGTTTGATTACCACCCGATTGGTTTCCGTCCGTCGAAACTGGTGAAAATGGATATTCTCATCAATGGAGATATGGTAGATGCACTTTCTTCTTTGATTCACGACAGCAATGCGTATTATATCGGAAAAAAAATGTGCGAAAAACTTCGCGAACTGATTCCTCGACAGCAGTTTGATATTGCGGTTCAGGCGGCATTGGGAACGAAAGTGATTGCAAGGGAAACCATTAAAGCATTAAGAAAAGACGTTACCGCAAAATGTTACGGCGGCGATATTTCCCGTAAACGAAAACTCCTCGAAAAGCAAAAAGAAGGAAAGAAAAAAATGAAGCAGATTGGTAGGGTAGAAGTCCCGCAGAGTGCGTTTATGGCGGTTTTGAAGTTGAATGATTAAAGGCCTTTGGAAGTCGGCCGCATTGTTTTAAACCCGATTAAATCTACACTTACGGCTTTATTACACAATATCGCAACGCCACAATATTCTGATTTCTGAAAGTTCCGGTGATGCTGTCTCTCTTTACTGCGGACACATCTATTTTTTGCCTTTCATTATTTACGCTGTGGACAACATATCTTTCTCCTGCCCGTATTTGTGAAAAATCACCTTTGTTTTCGCTGATGTCATATTTAAGACTGTTACACGAAAATAAAGTAAGCAGCGCCAGACATCCTGAAATTATTTTGTTCATGGAGTTGTAAGGTTTTTATAAAGTTAATTATTTTATATCAAACAGAAAAATCTCCAAAAGATCCCCGATATTTCTGTCATTTGCCAGTCGCGGAATTTTGTTCTGTCCGCCCAATTTTCCCTGAGATTTGGCATATTCATGAAAAGCATTTTTCCGAAGTCGGGTAATCACCAAAGGTTGGAGTACATTTCCTGAAATCAAATCATCATAATAGGAATTTCTTTTTCGGAGTTGCATGTCGAGTTCGGCTTTGAATGCTTCAAAATCTTCCGGTTCTTTTTCAAATTCGATGAACCATTCGTGGTAAGGAAGTCCTTCTTTCGGATTCACCTGCGGTGCGAGATGAAATTCGGTAATCTGCGCGGGGAATTTTTCTATTGTGGATTTCATGGCTTCTTCGACTTCATAGGCAATCACATGTTCCCCAAATGCGGAAGTGAAATGTTTTGTTCTTCCCGAAACCACGATTCTGTACGGCTTCAGCGAAATAAACCGCACCACATCGCCGATAGAATATGCCCACAAACCGGAATTGGTCGTGAGAATCAGTGCGTAATCTTTATGAAGTTCGGTTTCGCCTAAAATCAGCCGTTTTGCATCGGGTTTTCCATAGTCTTCGAGCGGGATGAATTCGTAAAAAATCCCGTGATTGGTGAGGAGCAAAAGTCCCTCTTTGGTATAATCATCTTGAAAGGCAAAGAATCCTTCGGAAGCCGGAAAGGTCTGGATAATATCCACTTTTCCCCCGAGAAGTTCCTCCATTTTTTCGCGGTAAGGTTCGTAATTCACTCCACCGGTTACAATCAGTTGGAGATTCGGGAACAGCTGTTTTATTTTTTTGCCGTTTCGTTCCGTCAGCTTTTCAAAATACATAATCAGCCAGGGCGGAATGCCGGAAATCAGTGTCATGTTTTCGTGTTCGGTTTCCTTTACGATGGTGTCGACTTTCGTTTCCCAGTCTTCAATCATGTTGGTTTCCCATGACGGCAGACGGTTTTTTTGAAGATAATCGGGAATGTGATGCGCCACAATTCCTGAAAGCCTTCCGGTTTTGATTCCGTTGATGTCTTCCAGTTCGGGGCTTCCCTGAAGAAAAATCATTTTTCCGTTGACGAAATCGGCATTTTTGGTCTGTGCGATATAATGAAAAAGTGCGCTTCTTGCTCCTTCAAGCTGAAAAGGCATTCCCTCTTTTGAAATCGGAATGTATTTCGTTCCGGAGGTTGTTCCTGATGTTTTGGCAAAATATTCAGGCGTTCCGTTCCAGAGAATGTTGCGGTCGCCGTGTTTGATTTTCTCAATGTAAGGTTTTAAATCTTCGTAATCGGCAACGGGAACATTTTTCTGAAAATCCTCCACAGAATGAATTTCATCAAAATGATGAATCCGCCCGAAAAGGGTTTTCCGTGCCGAATCTGTCAGCTGAAGCAGGAGCTTTTTCTGGTTTTCGACAGCGTTGTTTTTAAAGTCTCCGGACTTTTTCACATGCCGGAGCGCCCAAAGTAATGCCGTTTTTTTCTTGAGAAAATGTAACATAGCGCAAAATTAACAAAAAAGCCGGCGGATACCCACTGGCTTTTGATGAAAATGAAAACTATTTGTTCTCTTTGTATCTTTTATCCGGAGTTCCGTCTTTTTTCAGTTTTTGGTTGGCTTTGTAGCGTTTGTCCGGCGTGCCGTCTTTTTTGAGTTTTACGGCTTTCTGGCCGGAAGCGTCGGTTTTTTTAACCTGTTTTTGGGCTTCTGCTTTTTGAGTTTCTGCTTTTTTGTTTTTCTGTTTCTGTGCTTTTTTGACAGTGGAAGCAGATAAAGCCGTTGAGGAAGCAGATGTGGAAACAGTAGATGCAGCAGTTTGCGCAGTTGCAAATCCTAATCCTAAAACCAAAGAGATTGCGGTAAGAAATTTTTTCATAATCGGTATTTTTAATAAGTTATGGGTTGGAGGAATCAAAAATAATGCGAAAAATTGAGATAATTATAGGTTTTAATGAAAGTTTCAGATTTTCAGTTTGGCAATCACGTCCAGACCTCCTGTGGTTTTATCTCCGATTTTGCAGAGAATTTCCGTGTCCAAGGGAAGAAAAACATCCATTCTCGAACCGAATTTAATGAACCCGAATTCGTGTCCGGCTTTGGCTTCATCACCTTCATTACAATAGAAAACGATTCTTCTCGCTACATATCCTGCAATCTGGCGGAATACGATTTTATGCTGATTTTCGGCTTCTATGGCAACGGTTGTTCTTTCATTGTCTGTTGACGATTTTTCGTGCCAAGCAACCAGATATCTTCCGGGATGATATTTTTTATAAAAAACCTTTCCCGAAACCGGATAACGGCAGATATGCACATTGAGAGGCGACATAAAAATGGAAACCTGAATGGCTTTCCCGTTCAGCACTTCGTTTTCTTCGACTTCTTTAATCATCACCACCTTTCCGTCTACAGGAGCGATTATATTTTCTTTATGCTCCAGAATATCACGGTTGGGAACACGGAAAAACCAAAATACCAATCCATAGAGAATAAGAAGCGGAATAATAACAGCTAAAGACCAGCCTTTAAGAAAATATATGGCAAGGAATCCTATAATTGCAATGGCAATGGTTGCGACGATAATGGTTCCTTTGCTTTCTTTGTGTAATTTCATTGTATTGTTTTTGTTTTTTTCGAGTTTTTGTTTTTTCGTCTATCAAATTACATAAAGACAAAATCACAGAAAGGCGAAATTATATTTTTAAAAAAGTTTTTCTAAAATAAAGTACAAATATACGACAGGAACGCAAATAATGAAACTGTCGAGCCTGTCGAGAACGCCGCCGTGTCCCGGAATGATATTTCCGCTGTCTTTTACGCCGAAAGTTCTTTTCAGCTGGCTTTCTACCAAATCTCCCAGCGGAGCGAAAACTGCGGTAAGGAATCCGACAATCATCCAGTTTCCTCTTAGTTCAGGGAAATTTCTTTCAATGAAAAAGGCAAGAATTAGGGTGAGAATTACGCCTCCCGCAAAGCCTTCCCATGTTTTTTTAGGGGAAATTTTGGGAGCCATTTTGCTTTTTCCGAAAAGCCTTCCTGCAAAATATGCAAAGGAATCACTGCTCCAGATAAGAACAAAAAGGAAAAATACTTCGAGCGTGAATGTATTGTCTAAGGTGGAAAATTTCGGTAATGCGAGCGCAAAAGAGAACGGAAGCGCAGTATAAATCACCGAGAATATCAGTTTTCCGTTTTCGTAATACAATTCTTTCGGAAACCTAAACAGCGTAATTACGGCAATCAGAATCAGTGAAAGCGCCAGTATTTCCGACAAGTTGAAATCGTAATAAAATCCGTGCTGGAAAAATCTTTTGGAAAAACGGTAATACACAATTAAAGCTATCGGAAGCACCGCCCACTTTTCCCAGCCGTTATCGAAGCGCATCACCTTGACACATTCCCAAACCGCAACGAGAAGAAAAAACGAAATCAGCCCGTAAAACAACTGATACTGACCGACCAATCCGGGAGAAATGCGGTTGATGACATCCGAACCCAAAGGCGTAACGCAAAGAATAATCAGCAAACCGTAAATGCTTCCTGAAATAAGACGTTGTATTAAATTTTTATCCAAAATATATAAATGTTTGTTTCAGAGTTTGAAGTTGTTTGAAAATTTGAAATGGCTTGATTTTGACCACCCCGTCAAAATTTTCTTTTGAAAATTTTGCCACCGCTCCAAAGGAGGGGAATGTCTGCGTTCCTTTCCCAAAATTGTGTCTCCCAACCAGCGCTCCATCTCAAAGTATCATTTTCTCAAAGTCTCCCCATCTACCAAATACTTGGCTCTTTTTCCTTTTTCCCTGGCTCTTTTAAAATTAATCTTCCAACAGGAGCAGAAACAGTTTAGGCGCATTCTGAGCCGGAGCATCCAGTTTGGACTGGCTTCCGCTGATAGATGTAAGATTTTTGATATTGCCTTTTCTCTTGATTTTTCCCATGGCATCGTTCAGACTGCTGACAATCTGCGACACGTTTGCCATGATGATGATTTTTTCGGGAAGCCGCGAGGAGTGATAGTGCAGAATATTGTTGCTGGAAAGCATGATTTTTCCGTCGTAGGCGATGAGGTATTCGCAGGTGATGAACGCTGAATCGTTGTTGAGTTCAAGGGTTTCCGTAAACGGAACATTGACGACACTCAGGAAGTTTTTAAGGTCTTCGTCCCAGCAGAATACCGATTGTATGTTTTCTATTTTTATAATCTGGTTTAGTACCTGAAGTGCTTCCGCTTCATCCGCACAGTAGTTGAAAAATCCTCCGGAATGGGTGAACAGCTGTGCAAATTTATAATCAAGGTCGGCGTGTTTCAGCGAATCTCCTAAACGAACCAGATTCTGTTCCGTTTCCTCTTCCGGCTGGTTCATTAATTTATTGACAATTTTTTTGAATAGACTCAAAGCGATTCACTGTTTTAGAATAACAAAAATAAAAATTATTTTTAAAATCCTCAATATCAGAATGTAAAAATTGCAATATTATTAAACTAAAGATTACGGAAAAGAAAAACCCCGCCAACTTTTTACGGTCTATGAGGTTTATAATCAGTAACTTCTATTTAAATAATAATTTATTTAATTTTTCACAATCTGCTATTCTACTGCAATACGATGACTTTCCAACTGTCCGTTACTATTTATTTTGAGGATATAGATTCCTTTTTTGAGATGTTTAACAGAGAAAGAGGCTTTTCCGTTGACGATATTAATTCTTGAAATGAGATTGCCCATATAATCAAACAGCTCTCCTGTAACGGCATCTCCTGATTTGAAAGTGGTTGTTTTTCCCGATTCATTATTTGTTTCCTGTGAAGTGATAGATACTGTTTCTGATGAAGGGTTAGGATAAACCCTGTAAATTTCATAATCACCAGTGGCTACATAATAATAGGCATCGGAGCTTCCGCAACTGTTGGTTGCTGATACTTTAATGGTATAGTCAGCATTTGTGTTGGGAAAATCCACCTGCATATATGCTCCGTTAGCGGTAAATGGCAGTGATGGAGTAATCGTCCACAAGTAACTTACACCAGTTGCATCTTCAGGATTGGCTTTATAGCCGGTATAACCTCCATAAGGCAATTGCTGTAATCCTGAAATGAAAACTGTGGGATTCCCTACCCAAAAATATTTTATAGTTTCTTTTGTTCCAACTATGACCTTTACAAATGCCTCACCACTAACGTTGTTTTTGGGCATTACTGTAATGGAAGTGTTGTCGCTTGATATGAAGTTTAATAAATTTGTTGAGTAAGACCAAGTAGGAATAGAGTTGGTTGATACTCCTGATATCGAAAAGGTGGATTGCTGAGAGTCGCATATAAGGCTTTGTCCATTTATAGTAATAGGTTTTGGATACAATAAGTCAATGGCTGTTAAATCATCAGTATGCAATTCTCTTCGAGAGCCATTATAATAAGCATACATAATTGCATTAGGGTCTTGACTATGAGCTAGCCCTAAAGAATGTCCAATTTCATGAATGGCAACTGTTACTATATCAATCGGTTGGGAGCTTCCGTAAACTATTTGGTCTGTCCATATTTCATCATCATCAAAATGAACATCTCCCGCTAAACCTCCTGAATTAGGCGGAGGATAAAAAGCATGTGCTAATACACCGCTTTGACCGTCAAAAGAACTGCTGTCTCCGTGGGCTCCTGTTGCCCACTTTATAACTATGTCTGCATTATTAGCATTAAAAACCTCTGTAAATGTCAAACTTGATGCATCACTCCAAACTTGAAATGCTTGCTTAATAGCTAAACTTTCATCATTTCCTGAAATATCATTTGTGCCATTTTCGAAATAATAAGTCAAATTAGTTTTATCCCATTTCCTTCCCTCTAATACATAATTAGTGTTGTTGTCATGAATTGCTCCGTTGTCATAAAGAATTTGAGAGTAAACAGAATGTGAGAACAATACAAATATTAAAAAAGATAATTTTTTCATAATTTTGCGATATTTACAAGGTTAGCATAATAATATTCCAGACCGCCCACAGCCGGAGCATAGCCTTCTTTATTATTGAATTTATAGAGTTTTACACTGAATTTTACAGTATCATCAACGTTGATATTTTTAGGTTTTTCACATAGTACATAATAATAAACTTCATCTATAGTCGGTGATGAGGGATAATATCTAATAGCATATTTGTCCTTTTCATCTAAATATATCAATGTTCCATTTTTATCATTAACATCAGCATAATAAACTCTTTCTATTTTACAAAATGATTGATGTGAATCTTCATTGTCATTACATGAGCAACCCACTCCCAACTTCAGAATCAACAATAATCCCAATGCTTTTCCTGTAATTTTTTTAATGCTTTTTTTCATAATAGCTTTGTTTAAAAATTGTTCTTTAAACTTACATAAATATCGACAATAAGCAAAATGACTTTTATCATTATACTTTGTATTAAACAACAGGAAGGGAAAATAGATAAGAAAATGAATTATTATACAGAAACGGATTGCAAATCAGCATATTATTAAAAAAAGATGATGAATTAAGAAAAACCCCACCAACTTTTTACGGTCTATGAGGTTTATAATCAGTAACTTTCAAAATCTGAAAGTTCAAATAAAATTTTACTTTTACGGCTGTATTTCCTGCCCGGAAACTGCGGTTTCTACGGCTTTATCATTCTGTTCCTGATTTTCCACAGCGTTTTTTACGGGCTGTTCTGTCAGTTCGGGATCCCACTCTCTTTTTCCGAAAATCTCTTCAAGGTCTTCACGGAAAATTACTTCTTTTTCAAGGAGTTTCCCTGCCAAAGCATCGAGTTTTTCCCTGTTGTCCCGGAGAACCTGCAATGCTCTCTGATACTGGTTTTCTATGATGTTTTTGATTTCTGCATCAATTTTGGTTGCTGTTTCTTCGGAATATGGTTTTCCGAAACTGTATTCAGACTGCCCGGAACTGTCGTAATAGGAAATATTCCCGATGTTTTCGCTCAGTCCGTATATCGTTACCATTGCCTGAGCCTGCTTTGTTACTCTTTCCAAATCAGAAAGTGCGCCTGTGGAAATATTATCGAAAACAACTTGTTCGGCAGCTCTTCCTCCTAATGTCGCACACATTTCGTCGAGCATCTGTTCGGTGGTGGTTAACGACCTTTCTTCCGGCAGATACCATGCTGCGCCGAGAGAGCGGCCGCGCGGAACAATCGTTACTTTCAAAAGAGGAGCGGCGTGTTCCACCAGCCATGAAATCGTGGCGTGTCCGGCTTCGTGATAGGCAACTCTTCTTTTTTCGGAAGGTTTGATGGCTTTATTTTTCTTTTCAAGACCGCCGATGATTCTGTCGACTGCATCGAGGAAATCCTGTTTGGTTACGGTTTCGTGTCCGTTTCTTGCGGCGACTAATGCCGCCTCATTGCACACGTTGGCAATATCCGCTCCGCTGAATCCGGGAGTTTGTTTTGCTAAGAAATCTCTGTCTACAGAGGAGTCGAGCTTGATTTTCTTAAGGTGTACATCGAAAATTTCTTTTCTTTCGTGAAGTTCCGGAAGGTCTACATAAATGGAGCGGTCAAAACGTCCGGCTCTCAAAAGTGCTTTGTCGAGAATATCGGCTCGGTTGGTAGCCGCCATTACAATCACATTCGTATCTGTTCCGAATCCGTCCATTTCCGTAAGGAGCTGGTTCAGTGTGTTTTCGCGTTCGTCGTTTCCTCCTGTGAAGCCGCGTCCGCCTCTTGCTCTACCGATAGCATCAATTTCGTCGATAAAGATAATCGCCGGAGATTTGATTTTTGCCTGAGCGAAAAGATCTCTTACTCTGGAAGCACCGACTCCTACAAACATTTCCACAAAATCCGAACCCGAAAGTGAAAAGAAAGGAACTTTTGCTTCACCGGCAACAGCTTTTGCCAGTAATGTTTTCCCTGTTCCCGGAGGCCCGACGAGGAGAACTCCTTTTGGTATTTTCCCCCCAAGTTTGGTGTATTTTTCAGAGTTTTTAAGGAAATCAACGACTTCCTGTACTTCTTCTTTCGCTCCTTCCAATCCGGCAACATCTTTGAAGGTTACCTGTAATTTTTCTTTTTCGTCAAAAAGTCTTGCTCTGGATTTTCCGATGGAGAAAATCTGCCCTCCGGGACCGCCTCCACCTGCCATTTTTTTGAAAAGAAAAAAATAGAATAGCGCAAGAATACCCACCCAGAAAAGAATTGGAAGCAACATCTCAAGAAGAGGATTCTTGCTAATTTCATACGTTCTTTTGGTTTCGAGCAAATAGTCTTTTTTTATCTGGTTAAATTCCGCCAAAAAGAGCTGTTTGTCTCCGTAAGTTACGGTGTAATCCGGTTTTGGCGTAAGGTCGAGCAATGCAAGCGGATTATTGCCCTGCTCTTTCTCCACCATAGCATTTTTTGCTGCCGGAGTGAGGAATACATCTGCTTTTTCTATGTCTGTATATACGATTACGCTCTCTACTTCTCCATGTTTCATCTGGGTGAAGAAGTCGTCTTCGCTTATGGTCTGTTTTTCCCCGTTTCCCCAGAATTCCTGAAAAAAGAATAATATCAGCAGAAATATGGCGATGGGAAAGAACCAGTTAAATCCTTTATTGTTCATTCGTTTTGTTTAAAAAATTGTTTGTTATCAGATTGCATTTTCGATGCGGGTGATTTTGGCATCTCCCCAAAGTTCTTCAATCTCGTAATACTCGCGTATCTGTTTCTGGAATACATGCACCACTACGGACACGTAATCCATTAAAACCCACATCGCGTTTTCTGTTCCCTCCACGTGCCAAGGTCTGTCTTTCAGTTCGTTTCTTACCTTTTTTTCGATGTTTCCGGCAATGGCCGAAACCTGCGTGTTGGAATTGGCACTGCAGATGATAAAGGTTTCCGCTACGGAGTTTTCGATATTGGAAAGGTCGAAAATCATGATGTCTTCTCCTTTCGTATCCTGAATCGCTTCGACTATTTTATCTGTTAAAAGTTGTTTTTGTATCGTTTTACTCATTCAAAATTGGGTATAATTTGCAAATTTATTGTTTTTTTCTTTATTTCACGGGCATTATTGCTTTAAGCCTCTGTAATTTAAAATTGTTCTGAAATGAATCACCTTATTCATATTGCCGAATGCGGTTCTACCAACGATGAAATTCTGTCTTTTCTTTCTCCCGGATTTCCCGATATTTTGGGATTGTACACTTTCAACCAAACCAATGGCAGAGGGCAGTATGGAAACATCTGGAAAAATACGGAGAATGAAAATCTCGCTTTTTCTATTGCGGTGAAAAGTTCCTTTTTCAGTTCCGGTGTATTCATCAATTTCCGTACCGCCGGACTGCTCCGGAATTTTGTTGCCAATCTGACCGATGAAGACACCAAAATAAAATGGCCGAATGATATTATTCTCAATCAGAAGAAAATTTCCGGCATCCTCATCGAAAAAAAGAAAGTTTCCGGTGAGGAATATTTCATCATCGGGATTGGGTTGAATATTAACCAGATAGACTTTAAAGGCTTGCCGAAAGCCGGTTCTCTGCATACTCAAACCAATCGTTCCTACAATATTGAAGACGTGGCAAAGGAGCTTTTTGCTTTATTTGAAAAAGAAATTTTTCGTGAACTTCCGATTCAGGAGGCACTCGAGGAATACAATCAGCACCTTTTCCGGAAAGATGTGATAAGCGTTTTTGAAAAAAACGGAACGCGACAAAATGGCATTATCCAAAATGTGGATGAAGATGGTTTTCTTTGGATTGAAATGGAAAACGAAGGATTACAGAGGTTTTTTCATAAGGAGGTTGAAATGCTGTATTGAGAAAAGTAATACTTCGGCACACATAGGGGTTTTTAATAATATCCACAATGGGTTTTTCACTTGCCAATCATCTTTTTAATCGCATTTAACTTCATTAAAGCCTCAATCGGCGTTAATGTATTGATGTCGATTCTGGTAAGCTCCTCACGGATGTTTTCCAGAACAGGGTCGTCCAGCTGAAAGAAAGAAAGCTGTAGATTTTCCTCCGTTACCCTTTTTATTTTTTCCGTTGAACCGCTTTGCGTACGGCTGTCTTCCAGTGTTTTGAGGATTTCATTGGCACGGTTTACAACTTTTGAAGGCATTCCCGCCAGCTTCGCTACATGAATCCCGAAACTGTGTTCGCTTCCGCCCGGAACCAGTTTTCTCAAAAAGATAATGCTTCCCTTATTCTCCTGAATCGAAACGTGGAAATTTTTGATGCGCTCAAAATTCAGCATCATTTCATTCAGCTCGTGATAATGAGTGGCGAACAGTGTTTTTGGCTGTGTAGGATGCTGATGAAGATATTCCGCAATCGCCCATGCAATCGAAACTCCGTCATAAGTAGAAGTTCCGCGCCCGATTTCATCGAGGAGAATCAGGCTTCTGTCCGAAATATTGTTTAGGATATTAGCGGCTTCATTCATTTCCACCATGAAAGTCGATTCTCCGGCAGAAATATTATCCGATGCTCCCACACGGGTAAAAATCTTATCCAGAATACCAATTTCCGCATATTTCGCAGGAACAAAACTTCCGATTTGAGCCATTAAACATACAATCGCCGTTTGTCGCAGAATCGCCGATTTACCCGCCATGTTCGGACCCGTAACCATAATAATCTGCTGAGAGTCCCTGTCCATAAAAATATCGTTCGGGATGTATTTTTCACCTAAAGGGAGAGCATTTTCAATAATCGGATGCCGTGCTTCCTGAAGCATTAAACTAAAATTTTCGTTTAAAACCGGTTTGGTATAACTTTCAGAAACGGCAAGGTCTGATAATCCGACTGCCACATCCAATTGTGCAATAATCTGCGAATTCTCCTGAATCCTGTCAATATAAATCAAAGTTTCTGAGCAAACGTTTTGGTAAAGGTTATGCTCAAGAACGGAAATTTTTTCCTCCGCACCGAGAATCTGGTCTTCGTATTCTTTCAGTTCTTCAGTGATGTAACGTTCTGCATTTACCAAAGTCTGCTTGCGAATCCAGTCGGGCGGAACTTTATCTTTATGCGTATTCCGGACTTCGATATAATAACCGAAAACATTATTATAGCTGATTTTCAGGCTCGAAATTCCGGTTCGTTCTATTTCGCGGTTACACATTTCCTCCAGAAAATTTTTTCCTTTGGACTGCAATCCTCTCAAACGGTCGAGTTCTTCGCTGATTCCCTCTTTGATGACATTTCCTTTGGCGATATTCACCGGAAGCTCTTCGCTTAGGTGATTTTTAAGGAATTCTATAATATCGTCCAGCGAATGAAGTGGCTCAATCCAGGCCAAAAGATTGTGATGTTCATGCAGCAGAGATTTGATTTCCTGAATATTAATCAGGCTTCCTCGGAGATAACCGAATTCTTTCGGTGAAATTTTTTCGGCAGCGAGTTTTCCCATTAACCTGTCGAGGTCGGAAATGGATTTCAAGAGCTGTGTAATCTGACATTTTAAATCTTCATTTTCATTAAAAAAATTAATAAGAGAAAGCCTTCTGTTGATTTCGTCCACCGATTTCAGGGGCAGGATAATTCTTCTTCTCAATAATCTTCCGCCCATCGGAGTTGAAGTTCTGTCGATGATGTCGAGCAAAGATTTTCCGTCTTTTCCCGAAGGATACACGATTTCAAGATTTCTGAGTGTAAAAGCATCCATCATCAGAAAATCTTCCTGCGGAATCACCTGAATTTTGGTAATGTGAGAAAGAAGATTGTGATGCGTATCTTCCACGAGATAGGCAAAAACAGCTCCTGCGGCGGTAACGGCGAGTTTCATTTCCTCTACACCGAAACCTTTCAGTGAGTTGGTTTTGAACTGTGCGGTTAGTTTTTCATACGCATAATGATATTGGTACGCCCAGTCCTCGAGACGGAAGATATTTCTGTTTTTCAGCTGCTCCGGAATGGAAACGCTCCGCTGGTAAATGATTTCGCTCGGGTCAAAAGTGCTCACGATATGCAATAGTTTTTCCAGATTTCCCTCGCTCACGAGAAATTCTCCCGTAGAAATATCCACAAGTGCCATTCCGTAGCGTTCTTTTTCTTTGTGAAGGGAAAGCAGAAAATTATTTTTTCGGGAATTCAGAACCTGGTCGTTGAAAGTTACTCCCGGCGTTACCAGCTCCGTAACTCCGCGTTTTACGATTCCTTTTACCATTTTCGGGTCTTCCAGCTGGTCGCAGATGGCAACGCGAAGCCCTGCACGAACCAGTTTCGGAAGATAGGAATCAAGGGAATGATGAGGAAACCCTGCAAGTTCGGTATTTTCCTCTGCTGAGCCTCTTTTGGTAAGAACGATTCCCAAAATCTGCGAAGTTCTCACCGCATCCGGGCCGAAAGTTTCATAGAAATCTCCCACACGGAACAGCAGCAGCGCATCAGGATATTTAGCCTTAATGCTGTTGTACTGTTTCATTAACGGGGTTTCTTTCTTTGCCATTGTCTTATCGGATAAGGAGGTCAAAAATACATCTAAAATAGTATAAAAACAAAGTAAAGATGATTTTTAGTGATACCGGAAATTTTATCCGTGAATTGATTTCAAAATCAGAACATTCGGGAATTATCTTTAAAACTGTTATTTTTGAAATCCAATAATAATGTATCATATAAAGAATGAGAACAGTTAAAAATTTAAAAAACAACAGAAGGGTAATTTTTGATACAGGAGTATTTGACGATTGGTGTGTTTATATTGTAGAAGAAAACGGTCAAAGAAGAGCTCCGTTTGATGTGGACTATTTTACTGATCTAAAGCGATTAAATCAAAAATACGGGAATAACAAGGTATATATGGATTTCCTTAAAATTTATAAAATTACAGACCATAGTATTAACATTGAAATACTTAATAAAATTGAGGAAATTTCCGAAACATATAAAGGAGAGGATGTACTGTTAATAGAACAGTGGTTCTCGGTGATTTATGCCGCAATGATTTCCGAAGAAAACAAGAAAAATGCAATTCTAAAAAAAAGGGTCAAACACTTGGGCATATATCAAGCATTAATTCAAAATTTTGAACCGGAAAAAGCGGCTAAATTTAGTTATGGTAAAAAATGGAGAGAATTAGATGCTTTAATGAGAGAATACGATATTTAGTCGCTCCTTAAAACAGCACAACCAATTAACAATCAATGAAACAAGTTAAAAAACGCTGTTTAAAAGTTGATTTTCAATTAATTATGAAAGATAATACTTGTTTAGAAAAACAAAAAATTCTTCCATACGAACCATATTATTCATCGCAATAAATACAAAAGTTACTGCAAGAACTGATAAAATCGCAGAAAGCATAATACCGTTTTTCCGGTAAGCATAAAAAAGCCATCCCAACATCACCGGAATCACAAAAACAAAGTGTCCGCCGTAGATGTAAGAGGTGTGAAGCCCGAATTTCATAACACAGTGAATCACAATATCAACCAGAAAAGACAGCATCAGAATCTGTACGAATCTGTTTCTGAAATTTTTGAAATAACTCCAGAAAACCAGTATAAAAATCACCGCCACGAAAAAATACGGAAGCCATGAAGAATAGGTTTCCATGAAAAGCGCTTTGAAGAAAAAAGTTTTCCCCTGATTATGATAATCTCTCAGCTCAAAACCTGAAAAAAGAATATTTCCCCCGAAAAACCACGACCAAATCATATCCCAAACCGGAACATGGTCTGCATTTGAAAATTTATCGTACTGCTGTTCGGCTTTTGTAAAGATTTTTTCATACTGAAAATTCAGGCGGTTCAGAAAAAGGAGTGCGAAAACTGCAAAAGAAATCACCGCCCGAAGCACGGCATTCCCGAATTTTTTCCAGCTTCGGAAAAGCCCTTTTTCAAAAAGAACAGGAAGATATACTTTCACAATATTGGTAATCGTCATTCCGCCGGCTGCCACTCCCGAAAGTACAAGTGCAACGCCGGAAATTCTTTTATTCCGACGGAGTTTAAGCGCAGCGTAATAATTAAATCCCGTAAGAAAAAACAGCGTATACGTATACGTTTCAGGCGTAAAGGAAAGCAATACCGGAGTAACAAAAAAGCTGAACATCACCACCAGAAAAACCGACAGGAAAACAGGAAGCCGGATGATATTCCGCAGATATTTGAAAATCTGGACATTTACCAGAGAAATCATCGCCGTACTGCAAAGCGCAAGCACCAAACGAAAATCGGCATTCATTTTTCCTCCCGAAACCCACAATGCCAGATTCCTGAGGGCATCAAAAAAATAATTGGAAAGCGGATGACGCTCAAAACCGCCGCCGTTCATCACGATTGCCCTGTTGTCGAAACTGAAATACGCATCCCACGGAATACGATTATCAAAGACAATTCTGTAATTCAGCGCGATATACGAGGCGAGCGTTCCATAGCTCAGCAGGAAAACCACAAACAGCAGAAATTCCGTTCGGGAAGCGGGAAAAAATGTTTTAAAAAAATCAATTATTTTATGTTTCATCGGAAAAAAATGCGGTGCAAAAATACACAATTAAGAACTGCACGAAAGCATGGAACAGCCAATAGTTCCGTCAAATTCCTGCGGGCGTTTCTGCGAAAATTCCGAAAAAATTTCCTGATAAGGATTTTCCAATGCTTTCAAAAGTTTGTGAAGAAGCTCTGTTTTCCCATGATTCAGTTCCTCGATACAGTTGTAGAGGAGATAATTTCTCAGGATGAATTTCGGATTGGCGTTCTGCATCAGCTGTAAAGATTCTTCTTTTGAAATCGTATTTTCCGCCAGTCTGATTTTATAATTCTGCATAAAAGTTTCCAGTATATCCCATTGTTTTTCTTCCGGATTGTGGTAAAAACACGGTTGGAAAAGCGCTCTAACGTCCGATGATTCTTCCCATTTTTCCAACTGATTGAAAAACAAAGTATGATCCATTCCCGAATCCTGCATCATCTGCTGCCAGCCGGTGAAAAACTCATCGTCTTTTTCCCGATGTTCCCCGAAACCGAATTTACGGCAGAGCATTTCATCATGTTTTTTCCAGAAATAAACGGAGAAATTTCCCAAAGTATTTTCCAGAAAATCCACATCATTAATCAGCGGAAAAACCGCATTGGAAAACTGCCAGAGATTCCACTGCGCGATTTGCGGCTGTTGTCCGAATGCGTATCTTCTTCCCGGCAAATCCGTTGCATTCGGTGTAAAATTAAGGTCATAACCATCGAGCATGGAAAAAGGCCCGTAATCTATGGTAAGCCCGAGAACCGACATATTATCCGTATTCATCACGCCGTGAACGAAGCCGACCCGAAGCCATTCCGTCATCAGGTCTGCCGTTTTTTTACAAATAATTTCAAACCATTCTTTGTATCTTGATTCGGAATCGGGATTGATTTCCGGAAAATATTCCCGAATGGAAAAATCCGCGAGCTTTTTTAAAATATCCGTTTCTTTTTGAGCGGAAAGAAGCTCAAAATGCCCGAAACGGAGAAAACTTTCAGCCGTTCGGATGATGACAGCTCCTTTTTCTTCTTTCGGATTTCCGTTGTACATCATATCGCGGACAACCTTTTCTCCTGTCAAAGCAAGGCTCAATGCGCGAGTAGTAGGAATCCCGAGATGAAACATCGCTTCGCTCATCAGATATTCGCGGACAGAGGAACGGAGAACGGCTCTTCCGTCGGCATGTCTGGAATACGGAGTTGCGCCTGCTCCTTTCCACTGGATTTCGGTTTTTCTGCCTTTGTCGTCGGTAATTTCTCCTGCGAAAATCGCCCTTCCGTCGCCGAGCTGCCCTGCCCAGCTTCCGAACTGATGTCCGGCATACGCAGTCGAATAAGTTTTAAGATGAGGAGGAATATAATTCCCGAAAAGAAATTGCTCGTCCTGCTCGCTTTCCAGGGTTCCGATTCCGGTTTCTTCGGCGAGTTTTTTATTGAAAACAAGAAGTTCCGCATCGGGAAATTTCACGGTTTCAGCAACGGAAAACAGCACTTTTGGTGTCTGTCTCTGTATCGGGTTTCCGGTGAAATCTCCGGGAAAAAGTTCAAGATAAGGCTGTTTTATTCGGGATAAATTCATGAGGCAAATGTCGGGAAAAAATATTATTTCTGCATTTTCCAAACCTGACGGGTTTCGGAAACCCGTCAGGTTTTTTCAAAAAAAACATCCTCTCAGTTTCCTGAAAGGATGTGCAGAATATTTGTTAATGATTTTTATTTATTAAAGTCAATTTCTTCTCCCGAATTGAGGTTTTCATTGACATTTACTTCCTCTTTCTTCGGAGCTTTCGGGCCGGAATTATTTTCAACCGGTTTCGGGTTTTTGATTTCATCAATCGTCCGAAGACCGCCGTCATCACCATAGCCTCCGCCTAATCCCTGAAGGTCGGCACAGTTTCCTGTCCAGTTGGAAGGTTTCACGAATTTGTCGTCCGGCGAAATCCCGAGGGTTTTGTCTGCCCATACTTTTTTCATGAAAATTGCCCATATCGGAAGCGCCATTTTTGCTCCCTGTCCTTCTCCTGTTCCATAGAAGTGGGTTGCTCTGTCTTCCCAGCCTACCCAAGCTCCGGTGGCAAGGTTCGGAACGATTCCCATAAACCAACCGTCAGAGTTGTTCTGAGTGGTTCCTGTTTTACCGGCGATTTCCACGCCTTCGGAAATTCCTCTTCTCCGCAGTTCTCCGGAAGCGGTTCCATAGGCCGCAACTCCTTTCATCAGGTCAATCATGGTGTAGGCGTACATTTCATTCATGACTTCTTTCAGTTCGGTTTTCACTTCTTTTACCACTCTTCCGTTGGCATCTTCAATTCTCCAGACCATTTCGGGTTTTATGTAATTTCCGAAGTTGGCAAAAGTAGAATATGCTCCCAGCATTTCGTAAATGGTAATATCGCCCGAACCTAAAGCAATGGTATTGTTTCGTTCAATTTCTTCCGTTACTCCGAGGTCTCTTGCGGTTTGAATTACGGCATCCACACCGGTCATTTCGATAAGTCTTGCGGCAACAGGGTTCTGAGACTGAGCAAGAGCGTCTCTTAATGTTAACATTCCGCCTTTTCCGCCGCCTACTTTCCAGCCTTTATGGTTGTATGCAGCATTGGAAACGGTGGAACACGGTGTCATTCCTAATTTCATAATGGCAGTGGCGTAAACGAATGGTTTAAAAGTAGAACCTACCTGTCTTTTTCCCTGCTTGATATGGTCGTACTGGAAGTGCTGCCAGTCGATTCCTCCTACCCACGCCTTGATTTCGCCTGTTCCGGGAACCATAGACATCAATCCTGCTTGTGCAATCTGCTTGTGATAACGGATGGAATCCCACGGCGACATTTCTACTTCTTCTTCTCCGTTCCATGTGAAGATTGAGGTTTTTACGGGTTTTTTGAATTCCATGATAATGGAATCTTCGGGAACATCTGCTGCTTTCAGCTGTTTGTATCTTCCGGTTCTTTTTACTGCCTGCATCATGACATTGTCAATTTGCTTATCGGTGAGGTAATAGAACGGTTTGCTTTTTCTTCCGCGCTGTTCGGCGTCAAATCTTTTCTGAAGGTCTGTAAGGTGTTCTTTAATGGATTCTTCCGCATATTTCTGCATTTTGGAATCCAGCGTAACATATATTTTCAACCCGTCTTTGTACAGATTCAGGGTTTTTCCGGTTTGCTTTTCATAATCTTTGAGATAGCCGTCGATTTCTTTTCTCAGATAGTGTTTGTAGTAAGCGGAATAATCGTCATTTATGCTTTTAATCGGGTGGTAATCTACGGTTAGCGGTGTTGCTGCTGCTTTGTCATAAATGGACTGGTCGATGTAGCCTGTTTCCAACATCTGTTTCAAAACGATATCTCTTCTTTTTTTTGCACGCTCAGGATTTCTCATTGGATTGTTAGCAACGGGAGCCTCCAGCATGGCAACAAACATCGCTGCTTCGGGAAGTGTGAGTTCCTTCGTATGTTTATTGAAATAGATTTTGGAAGCCATCTCAATTCCGTTAGCATTGTAAAGAAAATCGAACTTATTGAAATAGAGTGTAATAATTTCCTCTTTGGTATATCTTTTTTCAAGACTTACAGCAACTACCCATTCTTTAAGTTTTTGAATAGCTCTTATAAATGTATTGGTTGATCTTTCTCCGGTAAACAAAAGCTTGGCTAACTGTTGTGTAATGGTAGAGCCTCCTCCACGTTCTCCCCTGAAAGCAACAGCTCTCAAAATTGATTTCAAATCGATGCCGGAATGTTCCTTGAAACGCTCGTCTTCTTTTGCCTGAAGGGCATAAATAAGATGCGGCGGCAATTCTTTATAAGTAATCGGCTGTGTTTTTTCTTTTTCAAATTTCCCCAAAAGAACTCCGTCTGAAGACCATATTGTTGAGGCTACATAAATATCCGGATTTTCCAGCTCCTGAACATCCGGCATATCGCCGAGAAAACCTTCGGAAACAGCAAAAAACAATGCTGCAATCCCGAATACGACAGCCAATAATCCCAGCCAGACGAATTTTACCCATTTTTTCCAGCCTTTGTTTTTCTGCTTCTTTGGCGGAAGCGGAAATGTTTGTTTATTTTTTTCCATAATCTGCTACGGTTTAGCCGATTCTATTTTAATTCCAAAATCTTCAATTCCCGGCAAATTGTCGTTGCGCATTGCCTGTACTATTTTTACGGAATATTTTCCGTCTTTCACAAACTGGTAATTCAGTTTGTACTGAAACTGTATTTCTTTCGCTTCTCCAAAACCTTTTCCGAGCCATTCTCCGTTGGGTTTTGCCATTATGTAATTCAACGTATCCGTCTGTTTTTTCTTGTTTTTAAGGTCGGTAAAATCTACAATAAGCCTTAAATTGCTGTACGGATATTCATCATTGTTTCTTACAACAAATATAATATTTTTTGGTTGCTGCACATCACTCACGCTGAATTCGTAGGAAAGCGTGTCTTTTTTGTTCCATTTTCCGTCTATGGAATTCATGAAAACAGCCTCGCTTCCGCCTGTACATGAAGCAAGCAGTAACAAAACGAAAAAACTGTACAGGATTTTATTGGTCATTGTTCTTTTTCGGATAGAATTTTTTCTTTGCACCGGATTTGTTTCTGTTCTGTTCACTATTCTGACCTTCATTGCGGTTTTGCTGCGGGCGCTCCTGCTTCGGTCTGCCGTCTGTATTTGCACCTTCGGGTCTTGGTCTGCGGTCTTTCTGCGTTTCCCCGTTTTGATTTTTCTTCTGATTATTGTTTCGTGAAGGTCTGTTTTTCCTTTCAAAACGGTCTAACCGGTCTTCCTGAATCAAATCTTTTGTTACCGGTGCGAATGTGTTTTTCTCCACGAGGTCTTCCAGCGGAGGCGTTTTCTCGCCACGGGAATTTTTCCGGATAAGGTCTTTCACTATGAGTGCGTCAATATCATACCACGCCATGGAATTGTCTACATACGCGAACCACATTTTTCTTTTGAAGACGTCAATTTTAATGCAGAATGCTCTTCCTTTTTCGGTGTCGAGTGAGGTGGAAGAGGACGGGAAATCGTTGAGCGCATCAACATAGCTGTCTAATTCGTAATTCAGGCAGCATTTAAGTTTTCCGCACTGTCCTGCCAGCTTTTGAGGATTGATACTCAGTTGCTGATAGCGCGCCGCATTGGTGTTCACGGAGCGAAAATCGGTGAGCCATGTGGAACAGCATAATTCTCTTCCGCAAGAACCGATACCGCCTACTTTGGCGGCTTCCTGCCGGAAACCAATCTGCTTCATGTCGATTTTGGTACGGAAAGCCGTGGCAAAATCTTTAATCAGCTGTCGGAAATCCACTCTGCTTTCCGCTGTATAATAGAAAGTTACCTTTCCGCCGTCTCCCTGAAATTCAACATCGGTGATTTTCATGTCGAGGCGCAGGTACTGTGCTATTTTTCTTGCCTGAATTTTCACGTCGTTTTCTTTTTCACGAACGCTTTGCCAGACTTCTATGTCTTTCTGGTTGGCCAAACGGTATATTTTCAGGGGATTTTCTTCACCTGCACGTTTTTTCTTCATCTGGATTTTCACCAGTTCGCCGGTGAGGCTGATAACCCCGACATCATGTCCCGGATTGGATTCTACTGTGACCACGCTTCCGATATGCAGCGGAAGGTTATTAACGTTTTTATAAAACCCTTTTCTGTCGTTTTTAAAGCGGACTTCCACGAAGTCGGTTTTAGAATGAGACGGGTTGTTAATATTTGATAACCAGTCGAACACGCTGAGCTTGTAGCTGTTTCCACAGGTGTCTACGCTTGCGCATCCCGAGCCGGATTTTGTACCACATGAATGAGAAGAATCCCCGGATGTTTTACATCCACAACTCATATAATTATTTTAATAAAATTCAAATGCAAATTTAGGATTAAATTTCTATTTGCGGATAAGAATTTCACATTACCGTATTTTATCGGTTTATGCGGGTTGAAAATGAGCGTCAGACACTCCCAAAAATTATTGGTTTTGCAAGATAAAAACAATATGTTTAAATAAAACAACAAAAATCATTATGCAATGAATTACAAAAATTGCGAATTTAAAAATCTATAAATCAATGAATTAGTATTTTATTTAAAATTTAAACATTCTTTGTTTTTCTAAAATGTTTAAAAACTTTATGATAATTTAACACTCAGTAGAAAAATAATTTTATATTTGGGCATTAATACCTTTTTATGAATATGAGAAAAATATTTGTTACCACAGCAATTATGTCCGGAGCGATGCTGTACGCCGGAGGTTTCCGGGTGTCGCTGCAGGGAGTAAAACAGCTGGCAATGGCACATACCAGTGCGCATGCCGAAGATGCGAGTGTTGCTTTCTTCAATCCGGCAGCAATATCGTTTATCCCTGCTAAACTGAGCGTAGCTGCAGGAGGATTCGGAGCTTTTACAACCGTTACTTATCAGAATCCGAGCACTTTGCAGTCTTTTGAAACAGACAGCCCCGTCGGTACGCCGATATACGCAGCGGTTACGTATAAAGTAATTGATAATCTCTCCGTGGGATTCAGTTTTGCTACACCTTTCGGAAGCACGATTCAGTGGCCGGAAGACTGGGCGGGAAAAGAAATGGTGCAGAAAATGGAGCTAAAAGCCCTCTTTTTTCAACCGATGGTTTCCGTGAAACTTGCTCCGTGGGCTTCTTTTGGAGCGAGCTATATCCACGCCAAAGGAATGGTTGACTGGGATAAAGCAGTTACCCAATACGGCGGAAGTTTAAACATCAATGATGAAAAGGCATCGGGAAGCGGATTCGGAATCGGGTTCTATTTCCAGCCGAACGAAAAACTGGATGTGAGTGTTGCTTACCGCTCTCCTGTGGATATGGAAGCGAAAAACGGTACTGCAACCTTTAAAGTCTCTTCAAGTTTGTATTCTTTAATGGGGCTTGATGCCAACGGGCAGGATTCTTTCAAAGCAACGTTGCCTTTGGTGGACGAATATACTTTGGCTTTTGCCTATAAAATCACACCGAAATGGAAAGTTGCAGCAGATTTCAACTATACAGGATGGAGCGGCTACGACAAGCTGACGCTTGATTTTGCCAATGCACCCGTAGGAAATCAAACTGACCCAACGGTATTAGTAACACCTAAAAACTTTGAAAACACCAAAACTTTCAGATTGGGTACAGAATACAAATTCACGGATATGTTTGCAGGAAGATTAGGATGGTACTATGATGAATCTCCTTATTCCGATGAATATTTCATTCCGGAAACGCCATCTTTTGACACGAATGTAATTACTGCCGGTATAGGACTAAATTTCGGAGCATTAGGCGTGGATATTGCCGCAGCAAAGCCATTCCCGAAAAGCAGAAATGTTGCAAACGCTTATTATAACTTCTACGGACAGGCCAAAGCTGAAGCATTATACTTAGGGCTTGGGCTTAGATATAACCTTATTAAATAATACAGAGACATGAAAAAAATAGTAATATCAACATTTGCTTTAGCTTTATTCACAGCTACATCGTGCAGCGATACCGATTTTGACCAGGACGTGAATGACGTGGTGGTTACCAGCGGTGAGGCAGATTTCAGCAGATATGTGGCTTTAGGAAACTCGCTTACATCGGGCTACAGAGACAATGCTTTATACCTCAGCGGACAGGTGGAATCTTACCCGAATATGATTGCTGCCCAAATGAAACTGGCAGGAGGCGGAAATTTTTTACAGCCTTTAATGCCTAATGACGTGGGTGGCTTTACCAATCTTACCGGTTTTACAGGAAAACTGACACTTCAGGTGGTGAACGGGGCGCTAAGCCCTGTGGCATCGGATGCAGCTGCTGCGTTAGACATTGTTTCATCCGGAGGTCCTTACCAAAATTTAGGCGTTCCGGGAGCAAAATCATTCCATTTAGGAGTGGCGGGCTACGGAAATCCTGCCGGATTATCGGTAGGTCTTGCCAATCCTTATTATGTAAGATTTGCCAGCAGTGCAACTTCTTCAGTTTTGAGTGATGCACTTTCGCAATCTCCTACTTTCTTCTCCTTATGGATAGGGAATAATGATGTGTTATCATACGCTACGAGCGGTGGAACAGGAACAGACCAAACAGGAAATACGAATCCTGCAACCTATGGTTCTAATGACATTACTGATCCAACAGTTTACGCAAGTGTAATCAATAATTATGTAACCGCCCTTACTGCAAACGGAGCAAAAGGGGTAATTGCCAATATTCCAAATGTTACTTCTATTCCTTTCTTTAACAGAGTTCCGGCGAAACCGATTGCAGGTCTTTCCGCAGAACAGGTAACCCAGTTGAATACAGGATATGCTTCTTACAACGCAGGATTAGCTCAAGTAAAAGCAGCAGGATATATTTCCGAAACCGAATACAACCAAAGACTTATTAAATTTGAAGTAAGCACAGCAAACGGAGCTGTTTGTGTGGATAAAGATTTAACAAATCTTTCTGCTATAGGACTTCCTTCATACAGGCAGACAACTTCAGAAGATTATATCCTTTTAACCGCTTCTTCTGTTCTTCCGCAAGGAGGAGGAACAGCAAGTCCACTTGGTGACCAGTATGTTCTTACAAAAACAGAAACTGCAAAAGTTCTGACGGCAACAGCAGCCTACAACACTTCACTAAAGGCTATTGCCGATGCTAAAGGACTCGCTTTTGTGGATGCCAATGCAAAAATGGTGGAACTTTCAAGCTCATCAGGCATCCTGTTTGACGGAGTGAAATATACTGCAACTTTTGTAACAGGAGGTTCGTTCTCACTCGACGGAGTGCACCTCACGGGAAGAGGATACGCTATTGTAGCCAACGAATTTATAAAAGCGATTAATGCAAAATACAAGTCCACGCTTCCTTTGGTAAACCCGAACAGTTATTCCGGAGTAACCTTTCCATAAGTAAAAAAGGGACAGACTATAATTTTTAAAACCACTTGTACTTTCAGGTGGTTTTATTTTTTTAAATTTGTGCAACCAAAAAAAGTAAAAATGGCTGACCAGGCAACCTATCTATTTTCCACCAGAACCAGCAAAGTATTAGCAGAAAAAATAGCTGAATATTACGGTCAGGAACTTGGGAAAATCAATTTTCAAAATTTCAGCGACGGAGAGTTTGAACCCGTTTTAGACCAATCGGTACGCGGAGGACGAGTTTTTTTAATCGGCTCTACATTTCCGCCGGCAGACAATCTTCTGGAGCTTCTCCTCATGATTGATGCCGCAAAAAGAGCTTCCGCCAAAAACATCACCGTCGTAATTCCGTATTACGGGCTGGCAAGGCAGGACAGAAAAGATAAACCACGTGCGCCGATAGGAGCTAAATTAGTAGCAAATCTCCTCATGGCAGCAGGCGCTACAAGGATTATGACGATGGATTTGCACGCAGACCAGATTCAGGGATTCTTTGAAATTCCGGTAGACCATCTTTATGCTTCCACTATTTTTGTAGATTACATCAAATCCCTCCAGCTGGATAATCTTACCATTGCTTCACCGGATATGGGGGGAGCAAAAAGAGCAAAAAACTATGCCGGATACCTCGGTGCGGAAGTAGTAATCGCTTACAAAGAAAGAAAAAAAGCCAATGTAGTGGAAGAAATGTTCCTCATCGGAGACGTGAAAGACCGCAACGTTATCCTTATCGACGATATGATTGATACAGCGGGAACCCTCTGCAAAGCAGCAGACATTCTCATAGAAAACGGTGCGAAAAGCGTAAGAGCAATGGCAACACACGGCGTACTTTCCGGTAAGGCTTATGAAAACATCGAAAAATCGCAGATTCTGGAAGTGATTGTTACCGATACTATTCCTTTGAAAGAAGGACTTTCCTCCAAAATAAAAGTGCTGAGCTGCGCATCACTATTTGCCGAAGTAATGAAAAGCGTACACGAGCATAAATCCATCAGCAGCAAATTCATTATTTAAAAAAATAATTCCTATATTTGCACCCTCAAAAAAATAAAATTTTTTATAATGAAATCTATTACAATTCAAGGTACAAAAAGAGAAAGCGTGGGCAAAAAGTCTACTAAAGCTCTACGTGATGCTGAATTAGTTCCTTGTGTTGTTTATGGAGGCGGTGAACCATTGAACTTCTCTACCGAAGAGAAATCTTTCAAAAATCTGGTTTATACTCCTGAAGCACACACGGTATCTATTGAAGTGGACGGACAGACTATTCCTGCAGTACTTCAGGACATCCAGTTTCACCCGATTACAGACAGAATCCTTCATGTGGATTTCTATCAGTTATCTGATGACAAGCCTGTGATTATGGAAGTTCCTGTAAGAATTACAGGGCGTGCAAAAGGTGTGATTTCCGGAGGTGTTCTCCGTCAGTCTTTCAGAAAACTGAAAGTAAAAGCCATTCCTGCCAACCTTCCTGATGAAATCGTGGTTGATGTAACTCCGCTAAGAATCGGAAACAAGCTGTATGTAGGAGCTATCAAAACAGATGCTTATACATTCATGCACCCAGACAACGCAGTAATCGCTGCCGTGAAGATGTCAAGAAACGCAATGAAAGGAGGTGCTGCCGTAGAAGATGACGATGAAGAAGAAGTAACAGCAGAAGTTGCTGCGCCGGAAGCTGTGGAAACAGCTGCACCGGAAGCTGCTGCAGAATAAAAATTGGAGTTTTTCCTATATAAAGAATCCCGCTTTTCGGCGGGATTTTTTTTGTTTAGAGACCTGTTTAAATTTTTAGCAAAGACATTCTTTATGAGTCATAAAAATAAATTTCGGTAAAAATTAAACAGGCTCTTAATGAAACCTAAAATTCGCTTCGGGAAGAATATTGTTTTTGAGAAATTTTTCATATTCCGGAGAGAGTATTTCCCTGCCGAATGTATTTCTGCCACTCATGCCAGCCAGGCGGATTTTATCTTTTCCGTATTTCCTGTTAAGCGTATCCATCGCTCTCATCACCGGAAGATGCCGGCTTTGCACATCTTCCTCGAAAAGACCAATCTGCCTTTCGTCTTCCGGAACAAAACCCTGAACCATCACGCCCGCTTTTTTATAATGAAATCCATCCGCAAAAATTTCTTCTAAAATTTTTCCCGCTTCTTTTGCAATAATAATCGAAGAATTGGTAGGGTTTTCAAGAACAACCGTGCGGGAATTGCGGTATTCTCCCAATTCTTTCCGAAAACGGTTCGTTTGAAGAAAAACGGTAATCTGCTTACAGCACGTATTTTGTTTTCTGAGTTTTTCGGCGCAGTACAGGGCAAAAGTTTCCACACGCTCCAAAATATCCTCCTTTTTCGTGAGCATTTCCATAAAACTTCTGCTCACCATAATGGATTTCTTTTTGGACGGCGATTCCAGCTCGTACTGCGGGATTCCTTTCAGCTCGTTGAACATTCTCACGCCGTGGATTCCCATTACTTTCCGAATCCACATTTCCGGTTTTTGCAAAAAATCCCACGCCTTGTAAACTCCGTAATCCCGCATTTTCACGGCATATCTTCTCCCGATTCCCCATACATCGCCAATGTCCATCCATTTCAGGGCTTTTTCAATTTTTTCGGGCGAATCCATACGGTAAACACCGGTTTTGAAACGTTCCGGAAATTTTTTTACAATCACATTGGCGACCTTGCACAGCGTTTTGGTAGGCGCAATCCCGATGCTTACGGGAATGTGATGCTCCTGCATGATTCTGTTGCGGATATTTTCACAATATTCCTCCAAATCCACATATCTGAAGCCGTGAAAATCGAGAAAAAGCTCATCAATGCTGTAAATTTCATAGTCCGGAGCGAAACTTTTGGCTAAAGATGAAATTTTCTGGCTGTAATAATTATAAAGCTCAAATTTGGCGGAAAAAACCTTTACATCATGCTGTTCAAAAATTTTTCTGTACTGAAATGCCGGCGCACCCATCGGAATTCCGAGTGCTTTGGCCTCATTGCTTCGGGAAACCACGCAGCCATCGTTATTGGAGAGTACAACCACAGGTTTTCCTTCGAGGTCGGGATTGAGTACCCTTTCGCAGGAAACGAAGAAATTATTGCAGTCCACAAGAGCGTACATCGGTGAAAAATTTGATTTTTAATGAAGAATGATTTATCTTTCAGTCAAATTTAGAAAGTTTTTTCCTAAAAACCGGAAGAAGTTTTCCACAAATCTTAGAAATAACTTGAAGTATTACCATGCAACCCGCACCACCAAAGATGTTTAAAAAAATTACGGCTTTTCTCTTCTTTTTTTCATTTTTTCTGATGTATTCTCAGCAGAACAGGGAGTTCGGATACGTTATGGAATACTATGATTATCAAAGAAATATGCTGAACGAAGCATTTCGCAAAGAAGCGTCAGCCATCAGCAGTCAGGAGCGGTTTGAAGAAGTGAGCCGTGATTATGAAGAATTTATGGTAAAATTGGACAGCATCCGCAATGTTGCCATGCTCTCCGCACTGATTACCGTAAAAAACAGAGAAGACCTCGAAAATATCCAAAAAATAAACCAAGAAGAACCCAATCCGCTCTCTTTGAAAACCGATGAAACCCCTGCGCAGTATCCCGGAGGAATCGATAATTTGCGGAAACAGCTGGCGGAAATTTTCTATTATGATGCAGCAGATAAGGAGCTTGAAAAGCTGTCGGTACAGATTTATTTCATCGTGGAAGAAGACGGAAGTATTTCCACTGTACGGGCGGATGGTGAGAATTTTGTATTCAACCGGCAGGCGGAAATCGCCGTGTATATGCTTCCAGAAAAATTCAGCCCGGCACAGCAAAACGGCAGAAATATCCGATACGGTTTCAGGATTCCTTTAACCATGAAATTTGAATAATCTTTTGTTTAAACAAATCGTACTGCAGGCAGATTTGTGTTAAATTTTATCAAAATTGTTTTTAAATTCTTAAAAAAATAATAAAATTGAAACAGGCTTTCAAAAAAGGAATATATTTACTGAAAAATAAAAATATTCACATGAAAAAACTTTTATTTGCGACTGCATTTTCATTAGGTTTTGTAACGGCAAATGCACAAACTGAAACCGCAACCGTTTCTTCTGAAAGAAACAACGACATTATGATAAGCCCGATAGAGCTTATCGCCGCCCCGTTGCTGAATGTTTCCTACGAAAGACTTCTGAATGAAGATTCCGGAGTAGGGCTCAATGCGATGTTTTTCTTGGAGGGAGATGAAGATTACAAATTTTCCCAGTTTTCTCCGTATTACAGAATGTATTTCGGGAAGAAATATGCTTCGGGATTTTTTGTGGAGGGCTTTGTGCCGATTACCTCCAGCACGGACAGCTATACCACTTCTTACTATGATGACAATGGGTACCGCGAAGAAACTCATACAGAAAAAGGCACAACCGCAGGTATAGGAATAGGCTTCGGAGCAAAATGGGTAGCGAAGAAAAATATTATTTTTGAAGCCAGTATGGGTGTTGCCAGAAGATTTGGAAATTCTGATGATATTACCGGAAAAGGAATGCTGGGAATCGGGTATCGTTTCTAAATTTTTTCTCCATTAAAAAATAAAAGGTTTAGTTTTGCACTAAACCTTTTTTGATGTTTACCGACGAATATTTTATGAAACTCGCTTTGCAGGAAGCGGAATATGCTTTGGAAAAAGATGAAGTTCCCGTGGGCTGTATTGTAGTTTTCAAAGACCGGATTATCGCAAGAGCGCACAACCTTACCGAAACGCTGAACGATGTTACCGCACATGCAGAAATGCAGGCAATCACTTCGGCTTCCAACTTTTTAGGCGGAAAATATCTGCAAAACTGCACGCTTTATGTTACGCTCGAACCGTGCGTGATGTGTGCCGGGGCACTGAGCTGGTCGCAGATTTCAAAAGTGGTTATCGGAGCGAGGGACGAACAGCGCGGATTTATCAATAAAAATCTTTCGCTTCATCCGAAAACGGAAGTCGTAACCGGAATTCTAGAAAATGAATGTTCGGCGATTATAAGGGATTTTTTTAAGAATAAACGATAAAAAACGTGGAGGATTTTTTTAAATCATCTTCCCATAATTCCACGCCGCCACAAAAATCCCCGCCGTTTCCGTTCTTAATCTCTGGCTTCCGAGAGAAACGGCTTTAATTCCGGTTTCCGCCAGAAGTTGAATTTCTTTTTCAGAAAAATCGCCTTCAGGACCAATTAAAAATGTGATTTTATCAGGTGCAGAAATATTTTTTAAAGAAATTCTCTCCAAATTTTCATTACAATGTGCCACAAACGTATTTTCAGGATTTACGCTTTTGATAAAATCCGAAAGTTTCGTTAAATCATTGATTTTAGGGAAGTGAAAACGCAGACTTTGTTTAGACGCAGCAATGCTTTGTTTCACAAAACGGTCGTAATTGATATTTTTCCGTTCCGATTTTTCGGTTTGAATAAACGTGATTTCCGAAACGCCCATTTCTACGGCTTTTTCCACAAAAAATTCAGTGCGGTCGATGTTTTTTGTCGGAGCAATGGCGATGTGTAATTTGGAAGAAAAATCAGGCAGGTTTTCTTTAATTTCAGAAATATCCAGATTCACTTTTTTGCCTTCAAAAATTAGGTTTCCTTTTGCGAGATTTCCATTGCCGTCCGTTACGAAAATTTCTTCGCCTTCCCGCATACGGAGAACCTTGACGATGTGCTGCTGCTCGTCTTCGTTGATTTTTACTTCGGGGAAAATTTCGCCGTAAAAAAGTTTCATATCATTTATTTTCTAAATCCTGTACCAAATCATAACGTGCTGTCGCAGAAACCGATAAATCCGCAAACTCTCTGCGTTCATATTTCAGTTTCGCCACCATTGCAATCATCGCAGCATTATCAGTCGTATATTCAAATTTCGGGATATAAATATTCCACCCGAATTTTTCCTTGTTCATTTCTGTTGCTTTTCTTAAACCTGAATTAGCGGAAACGCCTCCTGCAATCGCGACTTCATTAATGTTCAGTTCTTTTGCAGCTTTTTCCAATTTATTCATCAACACCTCGATAATGGTTTTCTGAACGGAAGCACACAAATCGTTCAGATTTTCTTTAATAAAATCCGGATTTTTCTGAACTTCTTTCTGAATAAAATACAAAACCGAAGTTTTCACGCCGCTGAATGAATAATCGTAGTTTTCTAATTTCGGTTTATTAAATTTGAAAGCATCGGGATTTCCCTCTTTTGCCAGTTTATCGATAATCGGACCAGCCGGATAATCCAGATTGAAAATTTTCCCGATTTTGTCAAAGGCTTCTCCTGCCGCATCATCAATGGTTTTCCCGATGATTTCCATATCGAAATAATCTTTTACCAAAACAATCATCGTATGCCCGCCCGAAACGGTTAAGCACAAAAACGGAAACTTCGGAGGCACAGGATTTGCATCTTCAATAAAGTGTGCTAAAATGTGTGCTTGCAGATGATTAACTTCAATTAAAGGAATATTTAAACTCATCGAAAGTGATTTGGCAAAGGACGTTCCGACAAGAAGTGAGCCCAAAAGTCCCGGTCCCCGAGTAAAAGCTATCGCGGAAAGGTCTTTTTGTAGTATATTTGCTTTTGAAACCGCTTTTTCAATCACGGGAATGATGTTCATCTGATGTGCACGGGAAGCCAGCTCCGGAACTACACCGCCGTATTCGTTGTGTATTTCCTGATTGGCAGCAATGTTGGAAAGGATAGTATTTCCCCTGATAACGGCAGCTGAAGTGTCGTCGCAGGAAGATTCGATACCCAAAATTATTGGCTCGCTCATAAGTATGGCAAATTTAGAGAATAATAACGACAAAAATAAAAAATCCGCCGGGCAGAATATCGAAGATTCTGTTCAGAAAGGTATTGAAAACGTTCAGGAAACCGTAAAAGAGGCGGCGGAATTTGCTCAGGACGCCATTGAAAATCCCGTAGAAACTGCCGGAGAATTTGTGGAACAGGCGAAAAAAGACGTCGTAAGCGTAAAATGGTGGGCGAAGTTGCTCCAGATTTTATTTTGGATAGCTTTGTTTCTGGGGGTTTCATTCGTGATTGTTGTCAATCTTCCGGCCACGAAGAACTGGGCGGCTCAGAAGGTAATTTCCAAACTGAATGACGATTTAAAATCGCAGATTTCTTTTGAAAATGTTGATGTCAATTACTTCGGCGATGTGACTGTTCATAAGCTTTCGGTAAAGGACAATAGAAATTTCCCTTTCCTGAAAGCGGAAAAATTATATGCGGATTCCAACTGGTTTTCCATTATTTTCGATTCGCGGAATTTGCAGTTTCAATCGATGTCGGTTGATAAAATGGATTTGAAAGTCATTACCTACAAAGGCGACAGTATATCCAATTTCATCCGTTTCATCGGGCTTTTCGATTCGGGGAAGCCTTCGGTAAGCAAAACGCCTTTCAAGCTGAAAACAAGAGTGTATATCACCAATTCCAAAGCATCGATTGTCAACCAGAACAGTGAAGGCGATGCGGGAAAATGGCTCGATGCCGAAAATCTCAACCTTATTGTTCCGGAGCTTCGGGTGGAAGGTTCGGATGTTTTTGCACAGATTAATAATTTGAGATTCACCACAGACCGTTGGGGGAAAAAGCATTTCGTAGATACTTTTTCTGCAGACCTTACGCTCAATAAACAGTTTCTTTTCCTCAAAGACCTTACGCTGAATACGCCACATTCTCTGCTTCAGGGAGATATTAAATTTAATCTCAATGACGGTAAATGGGCGGATTTCGCCGACCGAGTGAAATGGGAAATGCAGATGAAACAGGGAAGCCAGATTAGCGGTTACGACATCAGTTATTTTGTTACGAATTGGGATAATTACAAGCCTTTTAAAATCAGCGGAAACATGACAGGGCCGTTGAACGATTTCAGGCTGGAAAATTTTCTGATTGGCAATAATGATGTGAATATCCGCACGGATAACATGAAAATACAGCATATTCTGAACGGAAATTTCCTGATAGAAACGAATAACCTGTCCACAGATTTTACTTATAAGGAGCTTAAAGCGATGATGCCGGAATTCATTTCCTCAAAAATGAAAAATTTTGCAGATGATTTCGGCAGACTGAAATACAACGGAACGGCGAGAGTAACACCGCAGCAGGTGTATGTGTCTTCAGGCGATTTGATTACGGGAATCGGGCAGGCGAAAATTACCAATTTTTATCTTGAAGATTTCAGCGAAGCAGTGCCGAAATACAAAGGTTTTGCGGAAGTAAACAATCTGAATACATCCGTCATTACCAAAAGCAAAGAAGTCGGTCTTATCAGCGGAAAATTCAATATTACAGGAGAAAGTTTCGATGTGAATACCATGAAAATTTCCACGAAATCCAATATCTCGAAAATCGTGATTCTGGATAAGGAAATCAACAACGTGGCACTGAACGGAACGCTTGACCACCGCAGATACAACGGATTAATCACCCTGAACGATGAGCAGGCGAAAGGTTCGGTAAAAGGCCTGATAGATTTCAGCACCTCGAAAATAAAAGCGGATGTGAATGCCGATATTTCACATCTGAATATTAATTACTTTGCCGGACAGCCGGGAAGCCAGATTTTCAGCGGTAAACTGGACGGAAAAATTGCGATGTCGTCCCTGAACGATATGAATATGGATGTCGCCATGAAAAACGTGAATTTCAGCAGCGGAATTCAGAATTATCATGTGGATAACGGTTCGGTAAAAGCATTTTTTGAAAACGGAAACCGTGTTGTTTCGGCGGATATTCCGGGAGTGATTAACGGAAGAATGGTAGGAAAATTCAATCTTGAGGATTTGGCAGGAATGGTGCAGAACGGAATCGGAAAAATTCTTGTAAGCCCTGCGCCCCGCAAACTGTACAAAGGACAGCAGTTTTCTTTGGATTTTACGGTGAATCAGGGATTGGTTTCTTATTTTCTGCCTGATTTGAAAATTGCGGACGGAGCAACGGTAAACGGCGGATACAACGGCGATACCAATAATCTCGTTCTCAATGTGGAAGCATCGGAATTGTTGTACATTCTTACCGGAAAAAAACAGATTTCGGATGCCGACAAAGCCCTTTCGGAAGCGAATCCCGATTATAAAATCAATCCCCGTGATTTGGAAACGAAAGACAGCATCAAGCTCGACCATTTCATTGTCCGAATCAATACTGAAAATCTCAATGAACAGATTTTTGCGAGAATCGACCGTGCGGAATACAATCAAAATATTTTAAAAGACATCACGCTGAGCGGACGTAATGAAACCGGACAATTACTGCACCTTTCCGCCAACCTGAAACACGGAACTCCCGAAGAAGAGAAAGAAGACAAGCTGAAAGAATATACCGTCAATCTTAACCAAACAACGGATGCTTCCGGCAATTATGTGTTCCGTTTTGAGCCGACACAGCTGAAATTCAACAATGTAGTTTGGGCGGTGGATACGGATGAACAGCTCGACCATTCTATTACATACAGGAAGAATACGGGTGATTTTATCATTAAAAATTTAAAAATATTTTCCGATGACAGCGAACTTTTCGTAAAAAATTCCACGTTTAAATCGGGAGACGATTTTTCGGTAGATGCAGAGGTGAAAAATTTTGACATCGGAAAGATTTTTGAAATGCAGGCTTCGGGAAATGTCAATCAGTTTAAAGGAATTGCAAACGGAAGTTTCAGTTTTACCAAAAATAAAAACGCCCTCGAACCGCTTATCGACCTGAAAGTAGATGATATTATGATGAATAACGAAGATTTGGGAAATCTCATTATTTCAGCTAAAAACAGTACGGCACCGAATGTTTATGATATCGATGCGAAACTAATGTCGGCGGGACTTATTGGCGATAATAACCTTAATCTTACAGGAACAGTCGATAACAATACACCATCGCCTACGCTTGACCTTACTGCGGAAATGAGAGATTTTGACCTCGCTTTTTCACAACAGTTTGTGAATCAGGTTTTCAGCAATATGAGAGGAAAAGCAACCGGAGATTTGAAAATTTCTGGGCCCTTGAACGATATTGATTATTCCGGTGATATTGACCTGAAAGGTTTCGGCTTGAAACTCGATTTTACAGGTGTGGATTATTCTTTTGATGATACTACGATTTCGCTTTCCAAAGGGCTGGCGATTCTCAACGACATCGGCGTGGCAGATGGCAGGGCGAATTCCAAAGGCTCGATTTCGGGGATGATACGGTTTGAAACGCTTTCTTCAATGGGCGTCAACCTCGTGATGCGTGCGGATAATCTTCTGCTTCTCGATACCAAACAGAAAGATTTCGATTTGTTTTGGGGAAGGGTTTTCGGAAAAGGAGACCTTTTCGTGGACGGCCCCGTTGCTTCGCTCAATATTTCCACTCCGAATATGGAAGTGCTCAACAATTCGGTGTTCACCTTCAATAGCAACTCTACCTCATCCGTTGATGAATTTAAAATGCTCCGCTTTCTGAAAGAAGACGACGGCGGAAAAATCGTTCTTGAGGAAAAGAAAAAATCGGGAGCGAATATGAATCTTGATTTTACCATTTCTACCGACAAAGGAACAACGGTAAACGTATTGGTAGGCGATAATATCGGAGATATTACCGTTCGCGGAACGGCAGATAAGCTCCGTTTCAGAATGGCGAGAAACGGAAATATCTCGATGAACGGAGATTATGTGGTGGACAACGGAAGTTTCGTTTCCAAAGCGATTCTGGAACGTAAATTTCAGATTACCAAAGGAAGCAGTATCCGTTGGGACGGTGATGCGATGTCGCCGGAACTGAATATCAATGCTGAATATCCGCGTATGGTAACCAATGCCGGGCAGTATCTCAATATGGGAAGCCTGCCTCCGGTGAATGTACTTTTGACAGCAAGAATTACGGAAAAGCTGAGCAATCCGAAAATAGACCTTGATATTTCCGCAAAAGATGTTTCCAGCCAGGTGCGGGATGCGCTAAGGGAAAAAATGTCCAACGAAGACGAAAAAATCATACAGATTGGCTCGGTTCTCGCATTGGGTACTTTTTCGGAGGGAAGCGGAGGCTTCGGAATTGATGTGGGGAAAACATCCGAAAACATGGGATACAACATGCTTCTCAAACAGTTGGGTTCTGTTTTTAATACCATCAGCGAACAGCTTCAGGTCGATTTGACGTATCTGAATGACGCCGCATCCAACTCTGAACGTGCGAATGCGAGTTTCAGTTATGCTCTTTCACCGCGTATTTCGCTTAAAACGGATTTGGGGATTCCGCTTTCGAGGTCGGAAAATGTGAATGCCAATATGCTTTCTGCGGGCGGAACGGTAGAATACGATGTGTCGAAAAACAATGACGGAAGCCGGCTTCTGCGCTTTTATTCCAAACCGTCCAATATCGGAATGGCGACAAACGTCCCTGCCGGAGCTAACCAAAGCTACGGAGCGGGTGTGGTTTATAGCAAAAGTTTCAATACACTCTTTAAAAAGAGCGGAAAAAACAAAAAATCCAAAACTAAAAACACGACTATCATAAAGGATTCAGTGAAAAATGATACAGTAAAATGATAATTTTTCATTATTATTTTTAAAGCCGTTAAAAATTGTTAATTTTTCCTCTTGTTTTTTACTTTTATTATTTTTTCGTAAATTTGCAATAATTCTACTGAAAAATTAGCAGATTCTTAAACAAATACCTTTTATATATGAACTATCAACTTGATGAAATTGACAAGCAGATTCTTGATTTTCTTGTACAGAATACAAGAATGCCGTTTACTGAAATTGCAAAGCAAATGGACGTATCTGCGGGAACAATACACGTAAGAGTGAAGAAAATGGAGGATGCAGGGATTATTTTGGGCTCTTCTCTAAATATCGATTATGGTAAACTGGATTATCATTTTACGGCGTTTATCGGTATTCTTTTGACGAAGTCCAACAGAACGCAGGATGTTCTGAAAGAACTTTCCACTATTCCTAATGTAATCGAGGCTTCCGTAATCTCCGGAAAATACAATATTTTTTGCAAAGTAAGAGCGAAAAATACGGAAGATGCGAAAAGAATCATCTACCAGATTGACGATATTCAGGATGTGATGAGAACGGAAAGTATGATTTCCATGGAAGAATACCTAAGTGATAAAAACAGACTGATTGACGCAGTAACGATATAATACTGCCCACCATAACCCATAAAAAATCCCGGGAAAATATTCCCGGGATTTTTACGTTCCGCGGATTGTCAATTTTTATCTCAAAAGTGCATTGAAAGTATCGCCCTGGCGGATATCTCCGGTATTGTAGCCTTTCATGAACCATTCTTTTCTCTGTGCTGAACTTCCGTGCGTAAATCCTTCCTGATTTACATATCCCTGCGACCTTTTCTGGATATTGTCATCTCCCACCGCTTCTGCTGCCGAAATTGCAGATTCTATATCTCCCGGCTCGAGGAATTTTTCCCGGCTGTCTGTCTGCCTTGCCCAAAGACCGGCATAAAAATCCGCCTGAAGTTCGGTTGCCACCGACACCTTGTTAAGGTCAGCTTCAGAATATCTGCCACTTCTTCTCAATGCGTCAACTTTCTGGGTTGTTCCCAATAAAGTCTGGATATGGTGTCCGTATTCATGGGCGAGAACATACGCAATCGAAAATTCCGTTACCTGTGCTCCGAAACGCTGCTGAAGTTCTTTGAAAAAACTCATATCCATATAGATAGTTTCATCGGCAGGACAGTAAAAAGGTCCCATTGCCGATTGTGCTGTTCCGCAGCCTGATTGGGTTACGTCTTCAAAAATAACCACTTTTGCGGGGCGGAGCTGCATTCCGTTTTCATTGAAAACTTTGTTCCAGGTCTGCTCGTTTTCAGCAGTAAGCATTTTGATAAATTCTCTTACCTGAAGTTCATTTGCGGTAAGTTCTCGTTGTTCGGTTTGTGCGGAGGAAGAGCCCATTCCGGAAGAAAGTATTGATGAAGGGTCGCCTCCGAGAAAGAAAATAATAGCCGCAATAATCAGAGTTCCGAGTCCGCCGCCTACAAGCATGCCACCACCGCCGCCGCTACCTCGCCTGTCGTCTACATTTCCGCTTCTGTCTTCAGTCCATTTCATAGTTTATTTTTTAGGATTTAAAAGTACAAAAAATTTTAGAGCCTGTGATAAGTTTGCAAAGTAAATATTCAATATACTAAAAGTTAAAAAAAATCATTTAGAAGAATACATTGGAAAAAGCAACAGGAAAAAGACAGAGAGACTGCAGATATACAAA
>JASGDB010000055.1:0-20848 GCA_049841315.1 Bergeyella sp.
CCCTTTAGGGACGGGAAAAAGAAAAATCCCTGAAAATTTTATTTCTTAATAATTTTTAAACAGGCTCTTAGTATTAGCGATAAAAAATTCCCCTCTCCTTAGGAAATCTGCTTTGCAGATTCGCCGATTCCATTGAAAGACACAGAAAAGGATATGAGGCAAAGGGGTTAGGATTTTTATATGCAGAATAATCAGCCGTTAGTATTAGCAATAAAAAGTTCCCCTCTCCTTAGGAAATCTGCTTTGCAGATTCGCCGATTCCATTGAAAAACATAGAAAAGGATATGAGGCAAAGGGGTTAGGGGTTAGGATTTTTATATGCAGAATAATCAGCCGTTAGTATTAGAGATATAAGTTCCCCTCTCCTTAGGAGAGGGGTGAGGATTACAAATTAAAAAACTCCGCAAACAAATCAGGATAAACGCCCACTGCAACAATCACTGCAATAAGAATTATACCCACGATTTTATAAGTAATCGTCGATTTCTCCGAAGTGTTGAATGTACTTTCTTTAAAGAAAAACATAGCGATAATCAATCTCAGATAATACGCAATAGAGATAGCGGAACCCAAAACCGCAATCAATACGATGAAAGGCGCAGTCTGTACAGCCTGGCTGAACAATCCGAACTTCCCGATAAAACCGGCAGTCAGCGGAACTCCCGCCATAGAAAGCAGCGATACCGAAGCGGTTACGGCAAGAATCGGCTCTGTTTTGGCTAATCCTTTGAATGCGTTATAGGAAACTTCTCTTTTCACTTTTTCTACCCAAATCAGGCACATGAAAACACCTACCGTAGCCAATGAATAGGCAAACAGGTAAAAAGCTAGATTATAAGTAGACATATTGGTGATTCCGAAGAAAATCATCGCGATATATCCTGCGTGGGAAACGGAAGAATAGGCAAGCATTCTTTTCGCATTGGTTTGCGCAAGTCCCATTGCATTGGCAAGGAACAGGGTAATGATAATCAATACTCCTATGATGTTAATCCAACTCGGCAGAATTCCCGCAAAGCAAATCGTCATTAAGCGGAAGAATGCACAGAATCCGGCGATTTTCACCACACTTGCCATAAAAGCAGTAATAAGCGAAGGTGCTCCCTGATACACATCCGGGCTCCACATGTGAAAAGGCGCAAGAGATACTTTAAATGCCAGTGCAACAAGCATCAGCACTGCTCCCATTATCAGCATCGTGTCTTTCGTGTTTTTCAAACTGAAATCGTGAATGGCATAAACATCAAAACTGCCCGAACTTCCGTACACCAAAGCAACTCCGAAAAGCAGAAAACCCGTAGCAAAAGCACCCATCAGGAAATATTTCATGGAAGCCTCGATAGAGCGGAGGTCTGTTTTTCTTGCTCCAGCCATTACATACAACGGAATGGAAAGGATTTCAATTCCGAGGAAAAGCATTACCATATTCTGATATCCGAAAAGTACGATTCCTCCGCAAAGCGAAAAAAGCATCATTGCATACAGTTCAGACTGGTGGCTTCTGTGATTGCTGAACGCAAATCCGCCCAGAAAGAAAATCAGCAGTGTAGCTGCAATGGAAATTTTGGTAAACAAAGCCGCATTCTCATTAAAGATATACATGCTTCTGTACCGGTCGAAAAAGGCAAGTTCCGGAGAAAAACTCGCGCACAAAGCCACAAGAAGACCAATAATACCAATATAGCGGGCAAATTTTCCGTTGTTGAAAACTCCGGCATATAATGCAGCTGCTGCAGTCAGGAAAACAATAATTAAAACTGTCATAATCTATCTTTGAGATTCGAGATTCAAGATTCGGGATTTTGTGTTCTCCCAATTTCTTATCTCTTAATTCTTAATTTCTTAATTTTTTAATCAATTCAACATAGAGCTGTAGATAAACTTCATTGAACTGCTCACCATTTCCAGAAGACTTTGAGGGAAAATTCCCAGAAGAATTACAAAAACGGTTAAACTCGCTAGCACGGTAAATTCCACATCGGAAATGTCTTTCGCAGCAGACAAAACGGCTTCATCACCTTCACCGAACATCGTTTTGGCATAAAATCTCAGCAGATAAACGGCAGCAAGGATAATCGTAAGTCCGGCAATGATTCCCATGAGTGCGCTGTAATCGTAAACCGATTTAATTAGGATAAATTCCCCGATAAACCCGTTGGTTAAAGGAACTCCCAAAGAACCGAAAAGGATAATCATAAAAAGCACCGCAAATTTAGGCGCAACTCTCGCAAAACCTCCCATTTTTCGGATGTCTCTGGTTTTGAATCTTTTATAAAGAATATCGGCACAGTAAAACAATCCGACTACATTAATTCCGTGTGCAAAAGTCTGAACCATTGCGCCTTCTCCTCCTTCAAAAGTAAATGTTCCTTTCACGGTGAGCAGTGCGGAAGCAAAAATCCCCGCTGCAATCAGCCCTACGTGGGAAAGTGAAGAATAAGCGATGATTCTTTTACTGTCGTTTTGTACAATCGCAATCAGCGCTCCGTAAATCACTCCGAAAACGCAGAGCATCAGCACAATTCCTCCGGAAGTTCCGGCAATCGCTTCCGGCGTAACAGGAAGAAGGTATCTCAACAATCCGTAAACCGCCATTTTCAGCATAATTCCGGAAAGAAGCATCGAGCCTTGTGTCGGCGAATAGGTATAAGTATCCGGCTGCCAGGTGTGGAAAGGGAAAATTGGCAGTTTCACTCCGAAAGCGAAGAAAATAAACCAGAAAACCACCACCTGCTCATTAAGGCTCAGATTTGCATTGTACATATCCGTAAGGGCAAAAGAAGCCGAATGTGTGTACACATAGACAAATCCTGCCAACATAAAAAGCGAACCTACGAAAGTATAAACGAAAAATTTTGTGGTAAAGGAAAATTTCTTGTCATCCTGCCCCCAAAGTCCGGCAATGAACCAAATCGGAATCAGCGTAATTTCCCAGAACGCATAAAACAAAAGTCCGTCCAGCGCAGTAAATACTCCCACAAGACCGAACTGCATCAGCAGAATCAGCGCATAGAATGTGTTGCGGTAAGGCTTTTCTGCATTAAAGGAAGAAAGAATAATCAGCGGAACCAGAATATTAGTGAGCAGCAGCAGAAGCATACTCATCCCGTCAATCCCGAAATGTATGGTGCTTTTGATGTAATTAGACCAAGGTGCAGTAATCTCGTATTGCAACGCAGCATCCACCGTCGGAATATTGTTGAAATAAGCGAGTGTATAAAAGGTTAAAAACATTTCCGCCAAAGCGAACACCAAAGCCGGATATCTGCTTTTATAATTTCTAAAAGCGAATACCGAAACCGAACCTGCGAGAGGTAATAGCAACAATGCTAATAACAAATACGACATTATTGTAATAAAAAGTTAACAATTAAAATGATTCCCACTGCCAAAGACATAATCAGCACGTAATTTTCCACATTTCCGTTCTGGAAGCGTTTCATTGCACGTCCGGAATCTTCGGCGCCTTCACCTACGAAATCTACAGCCGGGTCCAGAATATCTTTATCAAACATTTTTCCCGCTCTTCCTAAACCTTCAACGGTTTTTACGAAAAGTACGTTGTAGATTTCATCAATATATAATTTCCTTGCGGAAAGTTTTTCCCAGCCTGTATATTGGTTTTCCGGAAGTGCCAGTTTCTTTTTGCCGACATAAATATTTCTGACAATAAACCAAACCGCAAAGAACATCAAAATTGTTGCTCCGAGCAGAATCATTTCCGTATTAAAACTTACGCCTGCAATATTGGCTTCCATTTGCCCGAAACTTTCATCGGTGAGAACGGGTTTCAGCCATTCCGTAAGTTTAGCATAATGTCCGTGTCCGATAAAATGCGGAAGATTGATAAAACCACCAGCTATTGATAAAACTGCCAGAACCATTAACGGTAAGGTCATATTCAGCGGACTTTCGTGGAGATGATGTTTCTGCTCTTCCGTACCTCTGAATTCTCCGTGGAAAGTAAGGTAATACAACCGGAACATATACGTCGCCGTTAAAGCCGCAATCACAAACAAAATTCCCCAGTAAGCCGGGCTTTTCGCAAAAGCGGAAACCAGAATTTCGTCTTTTGAAATCATCCCTGAAAGAAGCGGAAATCCTGAAATTGCCAATGTTCCGATTAAAAATGTGATATGTGTAATCGGTATTTTTTTCTTTAAACCGCCCATAAAACGCATATCCTGTTCGCCGCTCATTGCGTGAATGACCGAACCTGAACCCAGGAACAATAAGGCTTTGAAAAATGCGTGTGTCATCAAATGGAACATCGCTGTTGTATAAGCACCAACTCCCAAAGCCACAAACATAAATCCTAACTGTGAAACCGTGGAATATGCCAAAACTTTTTTAATATCATTCTGACGAAGTGCATAAAATGCTGCCAAAGCTGCCGTCAATAATCCGATGAGCAAAATTCCGCTCTGAACGGTCGGAGCCAGAGTATATAAGAAATTGGAGCGAACCACGAGATAAATTCCCGCAGTAACCATCGTTGCAGCGTGAATCAGTGCGGAAACCGGAGTCGGACCAGCCATTGCATCAGGAAGCCAGGTGTAAAGCGGAACTTGCGCCGATTTTCCGACTGCTCCGATGAATAAACTTGCGGTAATAAAAATAATTACGGGACTATCCACAGAAAATTTTGAAGCGTTGTTCGCTACGGAAAGATAATCCAAAGCATTGGTTTGCTGTGCAATGATGAAAATTCCTATTAATAAACCTAAATCCCCGATTCTGTTCATTATAAATGCTTTTCTCGCCGCTTTTCCGTATTCCCAGTTTTTGAACCAGAAACCGATTAATAAATAGGAACAAACTCCTACTCCTTCCCAACCGATGAAAAGAATCAGATAATTGCTTCCCATTACCAAAAGCAACATCGAAAAGATGAATAAATTTAAGTACGTGAAAAATTTATAAAAACCTTTATCGTGGCTCATATATCCGATAGAATAAAGGTGAATCAAACTTCCGATTCCGGTGATAATCATTATCATCATCAAAGATAATTGGTCTATCTGAAAACCGAAATTAATTTGTATTCCGCTGATTCTGAACCATTCAAACGCCTTTACAATAACAGGCTGACTTTCGGAATCAAACTGACTGAACAAATAAACGCCGATACAAAACGAGGCGAAAACCACCAGAGTCGCCAAACTTCCCACGAAGATTTTCGGAAGATTTTTCCCGAAAAGTCCGTTTATCAGAAATCCTGCAAGTGGTAAAAGTATAATTGCGTAAACTAAATTCTCCATCCTCTTATCCTCTTAATTTATTAAAAATACTTACATCCACCGATTTTGTGTTTCGGTACATCATCGAAATAATGGCAAGTCCGACTGCAACTTCCGCTGCCGCAACCACCATAATGAAGAACACCAGAATCTGTCCGTCCCCGTTTCCTTTGTATGCGGAAAATGCCGCCAGAAGCAGGTTTACAGAGTTCAGCATCAGTTCCACACAGCCCAGAATAATAATGGCATTTTTGCGGAGCAATACACCGAGAACTCCCAGACAGAACAAAACCGAACTCAGAATAATGAAATATTCCAATGGAATGGTTTGTATAAAAGTATTTGTTTCCATAATCAATTTTCGCTTTTACATTGCAAGTCCGCTTGCGATATTGGGAGATGCCGGATTTACGGATAATTTCAAAAGTTTTGGATGAATAATCAAATCCATATCTTCCATCGGAATTGCGCCAAGCAAACACTGGTCTCCCAAAACCAATGCGCCTACAAAACACGTTCTGTTTTCAAACTGTAATTTTACCGGACCAACATAAGATACCAATTTAGAACTTCCATCTGCCAAAATCACCTCCCTTTTTTCCAATTCATTTAATCCCAACTGAACAGAAATGTGTTCAGGAATACAAAAATATGTTGCTCCGGAATCCACCAAACACTTTACATCAAAAGGTTTGATATTTTTATCTACCGGATTTGAAACATTAATATCAGAATATATGACTCCCATATCTTTTTTTTATAAATCTTTTTTACCAATCAGTACCGCTCCCACAATTCCCGAAAGAATCAGCACGGAAGCAATTTCAAAAGGTAAAACATATTCGTTAAATAATAATTTTCCAAGATTTTTGGTAAGGCCAACACTGTGGTCAATATCCGTTCCCGCAACTGAATTTCCGGAAAGTCCTTTGTACGCTCCGAGAATCCCGATAAACAAAATTCCGCCAGCGAAAATTCCGACAAATTTATTGATGTTGCTTTTCTTGCTTTCATCGCCTTTGTTCAGGTTCAACATCATTAAAATGTAGAGGAACAATACCATAATTGCTCCTGCATAAACGATAATCTGCACAATTCCCAAAAACTGTGCGTTCATCAGAATATACAAAGCCGCAATGCAGAAAAAAGTAACAATCAGCGAAAGAATGGAGTACACCGGATTTTTCGCCAGTACAAAATATCCTGCACTTGCCAAAGCAATTCCCGATACGAAGTAAAAAAGAATCTGTTCCATTTATTTCACTGTATTTTTTTGTTTTTCCGATTGTCTTTCTGTAATATCAATTCGGTTGTTGATATTTTCCACCAGTTTATCTTTTCCGTAAACGAAAGAACCTCTGTTGCTTTCCGGATTTACCAATCTGTCTGTCAGATAAATCGCCGATTTCGGGCAGGCTTCTTCACACATTCCACAGAAAATACATCGTAGCATATTGATTTCATATACTGCCGCATATTTTTCTTCACGATAAAGATGTTTTTCATCTTTTGTACGTTCCGCAGCAGTCATCGTAATGGCTTCCGCAGGACAGGCAACAGCACAAAGTCCACAAGCGGTACAACGCTCTCTTCCTTCTTCGTCACGTTTCAGGACGTGGTAACCCCTCCACACTTTTGCGCGGGGTTTTACCTGTTCCGGATATTGGTAAGTCGCTTCGTTATTGAATGTATTTTTAATACCGTGCTTCAACGTAATCTTCATTCCTGCGGCAATTGCCGGAAGATAGAGTTTTTCGCTGAGCGTCATTTTTTTGTTTGAAACGACTTTTGATTTATTCGTTAATTTCATTTTTCAGAAATTTAATTATTTTTATCTGTTTCCTTTTTTCTGAACACGCTCCTAAGCGTGTTCCTACATTAAGGTGATGAATATTCAATTCTAAAACACCCCGTCAAAATTTTCTTTTTGGAAAATTTTGCCACCCCTCTTGAAAAGAGGGGAATGGTTACGTTTCTTTTCACATTTCGGTTCCGCTTTTTTCTAATTATTCCAACCCTTTCAGAGTTTTAAACTCTGAAAGGGTTTTTAGCGATTATTAATTTCCAAAAGCCAAAATCATTGCGCCTGTTACCAAAAGATTTACCAATGCCAAAGGAATCAACGTTTTCCATCCTAAATGCATCAACTGGTCGTACCGGAATCTCGGAAGCGTCCATCTCAGCCACATAAATACAAAAATTCCGAAGAATGTTTTGGCTAAAAATGCGACGATGCTTAAAATTGTTGCTGCTAAATCTCCCCAGTTCGCCGTTACCCAGTCAATTCCCGGAAAATTGAATCCTCCGAAGAAAAGCACCGCCATCAAAGCGCAGGAAATGAACATATTCACATATTCCCCGAACATATACAATCCCAGTTTCATTGAAGAATATTCCGTCTGATAACCTGCTACCAATTCACTCTCACATTCCGGCAAGTCGAAAGGCGCTCTGTTGGTTTCCGCCATTGCCGCAATGAAAAATATTAAAAAAGCAATCGGCTGGTAAAAAATATTCCAGTTCAGTCCGGAAACTTCGGGAATGATGCCCCAGATTTTTCCGTGCGATTGAAGATTCGTAATTTCTGTAAGATTCAGAGAACCGCTCATCAGGATAATCGCCAAAAGCGAAAGTCCCATTGCCAGTTCGTAGGAAATCATCTGTGAACTCGCTCTGATTGCTCCAATCAGTGAATATTTATTGTTGGAAGCCCAACCTCCGAGCATCATTCCGTACACTCCGATAGAAACCATTCCAATCAGGTAAAGGACACCGACATCAATATCGGCAACCTGCAATGGAAAAGGTTTTCCGTCAATCATCAAAGGTTTTCCCCACGGAATTACAGCACCCGTAATCAGGGAAATAAACATCACCAAAGACGGTCCGACAATGAAAAGGAATTTTTCGGCATTTGCCGGTGTAAAATCTTCTTTAAAGAAAAATTTTCCTCCGTCTGCAAGCGGCTGCAAAAGTCCGAAAGGTCCGGTTCTGTTCGGCCCGATTCTGTCCTGCATTACTGCCGCCACTTTACGTTCTGCCCACGTTGAATAGGCTGCAACTGTAAGCGCCAACAGGAACAATGCTAAAACTAATATGATTTTAAAAGTCAGTAATTCCATTTTATAAATTCAATGTTGAATTTTTATTCTGTTAATAAATTATCTTCTCCTTTTTCTATTTTATCTTCAATCACGATTTCATCTTTCTCGCCGATTTCCTTCGCATCCGGATTATCGAGAAGCCTGTGATAATCTTTCGGCTTTTCGTAGTGGTTCAAAGAAATTACCGAATGTCTGTCAATATGTCTCGGTCCTTCGATGTTCCAAAGTTTTGCATCTTTTTTATGAAAACGACACTCATCGCAAATCCATTCTTCCACTTCGCCGTATTGGTCTTTTCTTGCGGTAACTCTCACGATTTCTTCGCCTTTCAGCCAGACAACGGCTTTTCCCGAACATTTGGAACAAGAGCAACTTGCGTTCATCGGTTTTGTGAACCAAACCCGGCTTTGAAACCTCGCCGTTCTGTCCGTCAAAGCACCAACCGGACAAACGTCAATCACGTTTCCGATAAAATCGTTGTCCAACGCTTTGTTCAGATACGTAGAAATTTCTGCGTGGTCGCCTCGGAACAAAATCCCGTGTTCACGCTTTCCGGTCAGTTGGTTGGCTGCCAAAACGCATCTTGCACACAAAATACAGCGGTTCATATTGAGTTTGATATTCGGTCCCAAATCGTCTGCCTCATAAGTATTTCTTTCAAATTCGGTTCGGGTATTGGCAACACCGTGTTCGTAACCCAAATCCTGCAAATGACATTCGCCGGCTTGGTCGCAAATCGGGCAATCCAAAGGATGGTTTACCAACAGAAATTCGGTAACGGCTTTTCTGCCTTCCTGCGCTTTTTCGGAGGTCAGGTTTTTGACTTCCATTCCGTCCATTACGCCGGTTCTGCAACTTGCCACCAGTTTGGGCATTGGTCTCGGGTCGGCTTCCGAACCTTTGGAAACTTCTACCAGACACGTTCTGCAACGTCCGCCGCTTTGCTCCAATTTGCTGTAATAGCACATTGCAGGCGGCACGGATTTTCCGCCGATTTGTCTTGCGGCTTCCAAAATGGAAGTTCCCGGCAAAACTTCGGTGGTTTGTCCGTCTATCGTGATTTTAAATTTTTTAACTTCTTCGCTCATAGTATTGCTTTTGGCTGATTGCTTTTGGCAACTGGCATATATTATATTTTATTGAATATTACTATATCAAATTTATAGTTTTCAAGAAGCAGATAATCCAAATGTTTTTTAAAACTATTAATATGATTATCAGAACTTTCGTAATTATTTACTATATATTTTACTAATTTTCTGAATTTTTCATCCTTATCTATCTGTTCACTTTTTGTTTCTTTTTTAAAAGATTCAAAATCAGAATAACCAAATTCACTTAACTCTGTTTTTTGATGTTTTAAAAATTGAAAAATCCAATCTTCAAACGCTTTCGGACAAAGAGCAAAAATAAAATGAGATTTTTCTTTATCCTTATATATCTTAAAACTATTCCCTTCTTTTATTTTTTCAAATCCTTTCAAATTTGGATTTTTTAATAAATCTTTCCTGTCTTCATCTACAATTCCGATTAAAAAATGGTCTTTTACTCTGTCAAATGCTTTTATGACCTCATTTTTATTTTTTTCTTTTCGGATTCGATTTTCATTTTCCAAAAGCGTTCCGAAGAAATATTTGTCGGCAAAACATTCTACTGCAATTATCCGTTCCATTCGTTAATTGTTTTCCCACAAACTATCAAAATTAAAAAATACATTCATTCCGTATTCATACACATCTTCATTTTTCTTTGCTTCCAATGCCTTTACTTCGGTTTTTCCGTTCACATTATTTACCAAATAAATTTGAGTGTCTTTTCTGCTTTCTTCATCTCTCAAAAATTCCTGAATAATGAAATCGCTATGAGTTACCATAAAAAACTGATTGTTGTTTTCATTAAATTTCACTTCATTGGTAAATTCCAAAATATAAGGTTCAAAGCAATGCGCTTCCGGTTCTTCAAATAATAAAACTGAATTATCATTACTCATAATTGCGGCCTTATAGAAAATTAATCTCTGTAAAGTATCGGCAACCAATTTATAAGGGAGTGTAAATATAGTTCCATCTTCAAATTCTTTATAAATTTTTAATGCGTTTAAACCTTTATCAATCAATATATTAAGGTTGCTATTTTTAAAAATTCTTCTTAATTCATTTCTTAAATTTTCATTTAATGTTATTACGTGAGCCAAATTATCACCATTGGGAAAAATAAAACTATCCTCTTTTATAAAGGTGTGGGCATCCGAATTAAAATTATATTTTCTAATTTTATTAAATTCAATTTTAGAATTCATTTCTTTTAATATGAAATGGTAATCAGGACTATATTGAAAATCTATTTTCTTCTCATTTTTAAGTTTTGAATCGTTATATAGAAATTTTAAAATTGATTCCCTTTCATCAATTTCTACTTTAAGAATTAGATTTTGAGTTTTAAGAAAAATAGGTTCATTTTGATTCTCTTCAAAAAAAAGTTCATTAAAATATTCAAATCTTAAAAAATTATGAAAATTTAATCTTTGATTTTTATGATAATCAAAAATTCCAAGCAATCCCAATCCTTCCAAAATATTACTTTTCCCTGCATTCGGTTTTCCTGCAAAAATGTTGATTTTTTTACAGCCTTTTATTTTCAAATCTTTTACAGATTTGAAATTGGAAATTTCAATATTTTGAATGTGATTACTCATTAATTCTTTTCTATATTTTTACTCTAAACCTTAGCCTTTACCTTTACCTCTTCTACCTTATTTCCTCGTATTAAACGTATATCCGATTCCGGCGAGAATCTGTCCGAAAACAAAATCCTGCTCGGCTTTGTCCGGCTTATTATTCAAAGTGGTTTTGATGTCCCACATATTGATATATCCTGCTTTTGCTTCCAATCTCGCCATCCAGTGATTCCAGAATACGGCGTTGATACTCGTTCTGACATCCGTTCCCATTCCTGCAACGTGGAAGCGGTCGCTTCTCTCATTTCCGAATAATTTGACGTTGCTTTTTGGAAACATCACGCCGATTCCTGCTCCGTAACTCCACACCAAATCTATATTTTTTCGGGACGAAATGCTTTTATATTTTTCAATTCCCAGATTTTCATAATTCAGTCCGTCCGTGTGCTCAAAAGTCAGGAATTTTTCGTCCGCCAGATTGACCTGTCCGTTATCGACCATATTTGCATAAACGGGGTCTGAAATGTTTCCCGAAAAATTGACGGTCTGATTCTGTTTCATCACATATTTCATATGGTCTATCCCGAGAACGATTGCTAAATTATCTTTGATAAAATATCCCGCCCGAAAATCATACTGAACCACCGTAAACCAAGCCGGATTGATGTAATCCCAACTCAATTTTGTCGGTCGGTCGGTTGCTCTCACGTCATTTAGTTGGAAATCATAACCATTTCCTTTAAAATGAATATCGGAATTGCTGTAAGCCGACCTGTTCCAACCGAAAAAAACGAACATCTGACCTTTTCTTGTCAAGGGCGAAATCTTTTTAAATTCGTAACAAACTATGGAATCCATTCTCGGTTTTGATTTTATAATATCCAAAGAATAAACCATTCCATCAAGCATTTTGGACAAACTATCCTGTTTCTGTGCAAACACAAAATTCAATCCTAAAAACAGAATTACAAAAAATTTAAAGAACTTCTTCATTTATTTTATATTAAAAGATTCATTATTCAAAGATTAAAAAATTAGAATTTACCGGTTTTGACAAAACGCAATTAATCTTTTAATGCTTTAATCTTTTAATTATTTAATTTTTTTCAACAACAGGAATCGGGTCTGCATAATTTGCCAATCCGTAGTTTTGGGTTAAACACAATTCGGGATTTTTGACGTGCCATTCAAACTCATCACGGAAATGTCGGATTGCCGCCGCAACAGGCCAAGCCGCCGCATCGCCGAGCGGACAAATCGTATTTCCCTCGATTTTCCTCTGAATGTCCCAAAGCAAATCAATATCCTCCATTTTTCCCTGTCCGTTTTCTATTTTTTTCAAAATTTTATACATCCAGCCTGTTCCTTCGCGGCAAGGGGTGCATTGTCCGCAACTTTCGTGGTTGTAAAATCTCGCCAAAGTCATCGTGTGTTCTACCACGCATTGGTCTTCGTCCAAAACGATAAATCCGCCCGAACCCATCATTGTTCCCGTTGCAAAACCACCGTCCGAAAGCGATTCGTAATTCATATATCTCGGTTCGCCGTTAATGGTTTTTAATAACAAATTCGCCGGAACTATCGGAACGGAACTTCCTCCCGGAATACACGCTTTCAGTCTTTTACCATTCGGAATGCCGCCGCAATATTCATCGGAAAAGATGAATTCTTCAACGGTAATGGTCATATCAATTTCGTAAACGCCCGGTTTGTTGATGTTTCCACAAGCGGAAATCAATTTTGTTCCGGTAGAACGCCCGACTCCGATTTTGGCATATTCCGCTCCCGAAATTTGGATAATCGGAACAATCGCCGCAATGGATTCTACGTTATTCACAACCGTTGGTCTTTCCCAAAGTCCTTTCACAGCAGGGAATGGCGGTTTTAATCTTGGATTTCCTCTTTTACCCTCCAATGATTCCAAAAGAGCGGTTTCTTCGCCGCAGATATACGCTCCGGCTCCTCTCTGAACATAAATTTCACAATCGAAACCTGTTCCCAAAATATTTTTACCAAGGAAACCTGCTTTTTTGGCTTCTTCAATGGCTTCCTCCAAAATATCGGGAATCCACGAATATTCGCCTCTTATATAAATATAGGAAACATTTGAACCCAAACAATAGGACGAAATGAGCATTCCCTCAATCAAAAGATGCGGAATGAATTCCATTAAATAACGGTCTTTAAACGTTCCCGGTTCGGATTCGTCGGCATTTACAACCAAATGTCTCGGCACGCCTTCGGGTTTCGCGAGGAAACTCCATTTCATTCCGGTTGGGAAACCTGCACCGCCACGACCGCGAAGTCCGGAAGTTTTTACTTCTTCCAGAATTTCGTCCTGCGTCATTTTTAGGGCTTTTTCCGCTGCTTCGTAACCGCCTTGTTTTCGGTAAGTTTCAAAGTAGCGAATGCCTTCTATATGTGCGTCTTTAAGTAAAAGTTTTTTACTCATTTTATTATGCTTTTAGCTGTTGGCTTATTGCTTTTAGCTTTTTATTTCAAATTTATTTTAGCGGTTCTATTTTCTTAAAAGAAGCCGGATTTTCTTGGTTTAATTTTTTCCAGTTTTCTCTTAATTCATTTTGATGAAGAGATGCCCATTCTATAACCAAAGATAACGCTTTTGGTGGTAGCTTTCCACCGAGCAAAGCAAAATCTTCGATACTGATTACTGCTTCATCTTCATTGTATTTGGCGTGAAAATGCGGCGGATTGTGGTCTAACAAATACATATAAATCACAATTCCGTAAAATCTGCTAATTTCCGGCATATTCAAAAAAGTTTTTACCAATTAATTTCAGATAAAAAGCATCGGCATCTACTTCCGCTTCATCATTCCATTTTAAAATATTCCCTTCTGTTTTAAAATTGTCAAATTCTTTTTCCCAAATCTGAAAAAGCCCGTTTCTTGGCACGTCAGAAAGGTTAATCATTCCTTCCGTTCCGTCCGAAAACACCAAAAACAACGAAAAATTTTTCATTGGTTTTGCTTCAATCAGTTTGGGAATACTTTTATACATTTCTATTTTCCAATTTATTCTTAATTCTCAAAATTTCCTTTTTCAGAGGAATAAGATTGTTTGTTGCAATCTTATAAATGATTTTATAATCTACTCTAAAATATTCGTGTGAAAGAAAATTTCTTAACGAAATAATTTGATTCCACGAGGTTGAGTTTTCCTTGTCATATAAAATTTCATCAGAAATATGGTTGGTAGCCTCGCCAATAATTTCTAAAAGCCTTTCCACTGAAAATTTCTTCTCAATATTATTGATAAAAGTGTGTTCATCAACATCATTCACAATAATTTCTATCGTGGAAATAGAATCAATAATATGCTGAATCCGTTGAATATCTCCAATTTTATGCTTCATATATCAAAGTCTTATCTTGTTCGATGTAATCTTTTATCAAAGGGGAAACAAATTCTACCGAAACAAAATCCACATCTTTTTTCAATAATTCTTTAATATCCAACCACCAACCTATATAATCCAATCCTATTATTTTTGAATAATCCCAATCTATCAGCAAGTCCACATCGCTGTTTTCATCGGCATCGCCACGAGCAAAAGAACCGAAAAGATAAACTTTTTTTGCGGGTTTATCTTTAAAAAATGTTCTTATTTTTTCCAATTCCTGTGATGAAAGTTTCATTTTTTTAATTTAAAAATTTCATTAATCCAAAGCAATCGCTCCCTGCTTACAAAGTTCAAGGATTTCGTCCACTTTTTCAATCGTTAAATTTTCGTGATAAAATTTTCCTAACTGCATCATCGGTGCATAACCACACGCTCCGAGACATTCCGCAGGTTTCAGCGTGAAGAGTCCGTCTTCCGTAGTTTCTCCGTCTTTAATATTCAGTTTTGTGCGAAGATGATTCAGGATTTTTTCGCTTCCGCAAACCATACAAGGTCCGGTTCTGCAAACTTCGAGAACGTATTTTCCAACCGGCTTCATATTGAACATTGTGTAAAAAGTGGCTACTTCATACACTTCAATCGGTTTTATGGAAAGGATTTCTGCCACATAATCCATTACCGGAACATCTAACCAACCTCCGAATTCCTTTTGTGCAATGTGCAGAACGGGAATCAATGCCGATTTCTGTCTTCCTTCCGGATAACGTGCGATAATTTTATGTACCTGTTCAAGCGTTTCAGGTTTAAAAGCAATTGTTTCGCTCATTTTCTTAATGTATTATTGTACGACGTACAATGTACTAATGATTTTTTATTTTTAATCATTGTAAAAATCATCAATACATTTTACAATGATACTTTTTACAATTTTATGCGTCAAGTTCTCCCGCAATCACATTCATCGAACTCATCGTTACCACCGCATCGGAAATCATCGAACCCTGAATCATTTCAGGAAATGCCTGATAATAAATGAAGCAAGGTCTTCTGAAATGCAGTCTGTAAGGGCTTCTTCCGCCGTCGCTTACCAGATAGAATCCTAATTCTCCGTTTCCGCCTTCCACACAGTGATACACTTCGCCTTTCGGAATTTCGGTTTCTCCCATTACGATTTTGAAATGGTAAATCAACGCTTCCATTTTGGTGTAAACATCGGCTTTTTCAGGCAGATAAAAATCCGGAACATCAGCGTGGAACGCACCTTCCGGAAGATTTTCGTAAGCGTTTTTAATCAACTTATAACTTTCCAGAATTTCCTGCTGACGAACCATAAAACGGTCGTAAGTATCTCCGGAAGTTCCGATTGGAATAATGAAATCGAAATCGTCATAAGAAGAATACGGCTGTGCTACACGAACGTCGTAATCCACTCCTGCCGCTCTTAAATTCGGTCCTGTGAAACTATAACTCAAAGCACGTTCCGTGGAAATAGGACCTGCACCAATGGTTCTGTCCATAAAGATTCTGTTTCTTTCCAAAAGAATACAGAATTCTTCAAATCGTTTCGGAAAATTTTTAATAAATTCTTTTATCAGTTCGTGAAATTTCGGAGTGAAATCTCTTTCAAAACCGCCGATTCTTCCCATATTAGTGGTCATTCTCGCTCCGCAAATCTGCTCGTACATTTCGTAGATTCTTTCACGGTCTTGGAAAACGTAGGTAAATCCTGTCAAAGCACCGGTGTCCACGCCAATTACGCCGTTACAAACCAAATGGTCGGCAATTCTCGCCAGTTCCATCATAATGATACGCATATAATCCACACGTTTCGGAACTTCGCATCCTATCAGTTTTTCAACCGTCATATGCCAACCGATATTATTAATCGGTGCGGAACAGTAATTCATACGGTCTGTAAGCGTGGTAATCTGTGCAAAATTTCGTCTTTCAGAAATTTTTTCAAAAGCACGGTGAATATATCCCACCGTTTGCTCGGAATGCAGAATGCGCTCTCCGTCCATCGTCAGAATATTCTGAAAAATCCCGTGAGTTGCAGGGTGAGTCGGACCGAGATTCAGCGTGTACAACTGTCCGTCAATCTGCTCTTTGGACTCGTATTGGTTGAGTATGTTTGATAATTCGTTGTCTTTCATAATCTGCCCCCTTTCCCCCAAAGGGGAGAAAAGCGTTAAAGTTTTATGTTAAAAAATCAATATTCATCTTTCTAATTTTTCCGGATATTCTTGCCAATCTTCCCCCTTTGGGGGAAAGGGGGCTTTTTATCTTCCGAACATCGTATCGTTTTTGTCCGTTCTTGTTCCGTCTTCCAGACGATATTCCTTTAACATCGGATGATAGCCGAGTTCAGGGTCGTTCAGAATAATTCTTAAATCCGGATGTCCTTTGAATCTGATTCCGAAGAAATCAAACGTTTCTCTTTCCATCCAGTTGGCTCCGGCATACAAATCCGTCAGAGTGTCCACTTCCGCATTTTCTCTCGGCATAAAGGCTTTCAAACGAATGCGGAAATTGGTCATCATATTGTGAAGATGATAAACCACACCTAATTCCTTCTCCTTGTTTTCAGGATAATGGATTCCGCAGATGTCCGTAAGAAAATTGATTTCCAAAGAAGAATCTTTCAGGTAATGAATTACTTTTTTGATGTCTTCTTTTTTTATTTCCAAAGTCAGAAAATCATACGGCTCGGAATGCGCAAGCACCGAATCGGGAAATTCTCTCTGAATGGCTTCTAAAACAAATTCGTTTGTCATAATTTTTTGTTTCGGGTTTCAAGTTTAAAGTTCCAAGTTCCAAAACTTTAAACATTAAACTTTGAACTAATCAATTCCGTAAGATTCTAATAAATTCTGATATTCCGGAGTATCACGTCTTCTCAGAGATTCGCTTTGGGAAAGCGCCTGAACCTGCATAAATCCTTCCAAAATCTGCTCCGGTCTTGGCGGACATCCCGGAACATAAACATCCACCGGAATAATTTTGTCAATTCCCTGCAAAACGGAATACGTATCAAAAATTCCACCGCTGGAAGCACACGCTCCAACCGCAATTACCCATTTCGGCTCTGCCATTTGGGTGTAAATTTCTTTCAAAACAGGACCTAATTTTTTGGAAATCGTTCCGCAAACCAAAAGACAATCTGCCTGTCTTGGCGAAAACGACATTCTTTCCGCTCCGAAACGTGCCAAATCATAATTCGGCATCATCATCGCCATAAATTCAATTCCACAGCAAGATGTTGCAAAAGGAAGCGGCCAAAGCGAATATGAACGCGCCATCCCGATTAAACTATCTAATTTGGTAGCAAAAAATCCTTCTCCGGAATATCCGGCAGGTGCAGGAGCGTCTGTTTTTATGATTTTATTTTCTGACATTTTTAGTTCAAGGTTTAAAGTTTAATGTTTTAACCACCCCGTCAAAATTTTCTTTCTGAAAATTTTGCCACCCCTCCAAAGGAGGGGAATTCTTCCATCTTCAAACTTCCATCTTCCCACTTATTTATCCCAATCCAATGCACCCCTTTTCAGAACGTAAAAAAATCCAAGGAAGAAAACTCCCACGAATGCTACGACTGCAAGAAAACCTTCCAGACCGAATTCTTTAAAATTAACAGCATAAGGATAGAAAAATACGATTTCGATATCGAAAAGCACGAAAAGAATCGCAGTAAGAAAATACTTTACCGAAAAAGGGGTTCTTGCGTTTCCTTCCACTTCCACACCACATTCAAAACTTTGATTTTTAACGGAATTGCCTTTTTTCTGACGAGGACCAAGATAGTGCGCCCCCAAAAGTGAAACGGCAACAAAACCTAATGCAACAGCCGCCTGAATGAGAACCGGAATATATTCTTTAGGTAAATTCATTTTCTACATACTTTTATCAAGATGCAAATTTACTTAATAAAGTATGAAAGAGGAAATTTAACTAACGAAATTATGATGAATAAAAGAGGAATGAAGTAATTTAGAATGATTAAAAATTACTTGTTTTTTCTCATTTTTTTCATCAGTACAAAAGCCATAAATCCGATGTATCCGAAAAGCACACTTGCAAAAAGAATATTTACCGCCGTATTGGTTCTGTCGTCCTCAATTTTGAAAAAGAGATTGTAAATGATGAAAACCGCGATGAGAACTGCATATATGGTAAGATGTTTTTTCATAAATTTTGTTTAAGATTTAATGTTTGACCACCCCGTCAAAATTTTCTTTCTGAAAATTTTGCCACCCCTCCAAAGGAGGGGAATTCTTCCAACATCCATCATCCAACATCCATTGAGTACGTTCTTCTACGTTTGTGATTCACGGGATTGTAATCCTGCCACAACACCTGCACACTTTTGTTTTCTTCCAGTTCCGGATTGGTTTCCGCGAATTTGATTCCCATTTTCCGGAAACGGACAAAAATTTCTTTAAAAATAATAGCCGTTACGCCGCGACGCTGATATTCAGGATGAATGCCGATTAAATAAAAATTTGCCCTGTCGTTTTTTCTTCCTGCCTGCAAAAAATGCCACCATCCGAAAGGAAATAATTTCCCTTTCGATTTTTGCAAAGCCCTTGAATAAGAAGGCATTGTAATCGCAAAAGCGACCAACTGATGATTTTCGTCCTCGATGCAGATAATGTAATTTTTGGCTATAAAAGGAAAATATTTTTCTTTATAAGTTTTAATCTGCTCTTCGGAAATCGGGGTATAGGTAGAAAGATGTTTATAGGTTTCGTCCAGCAATCCGAACATCGAATCCACCAAAGGAAGAATTTCTTTTTTGCTTTTGAAATTGATGACGTTCAACTTGTATTTCTGTGCAATCAGACCACTGAATTTTTCTACTTTTTCGGGAAGAACTTCGGGAAAATTGATTTCAAATTCCACCCATTCCTTTTCTTTTACCAAACCGAGTTTTTCCAGATGCTGAGGATAATATTCAAAATTATAAATCCCAATCATCGTGGCAAGTTTATCAAAACCCATTGTCAGCATTCCGGCTTTATCGAGGTTGGTAAATCCCATTGGTCCTTCGATTTTTTCAATATTTTTGGATTTTGCAAAATCAACGGCAGTTTTAATTAACGCTTTGGAAACTTCAATATCATCAATAAAATCAATCCATCCGAAACGTACTTTCCTGATTCCCAATTCTTTTTCTTCCTTATGATTAATCATCACGGCAATTCTTCCGGCAATTTTCCCGTCCTTATATGCCAGAAAAAGTTTGAACTCCGAATAATTCAGAGCAGGATTTTCTTCTTTTTTCCATATATTTTTCTCGTCGTTAATCAATGGCGGAACGTAATTTTCACAGTTCCGATAGAGCTTGTCCGGAAACCGGACAAACTGCTCTATTTCTTTTTGGATAACGACTTCTTTGATGAGAATTTCTGACATTGTACTGCTTGAAAACACAAAGATAATTTATCTTATCAAAATATGGAAGTTTGGCACGTTTTTTATATTTTTAATGAAGAAAAAATTAAAGAAAAATAAGATGACAGGTTATTATGTAATTATTGGATTAACAATGCTTGCGAGCTGGCTGGTTTCGGCGAGATTGAAGTCTAAATTCCAGCACTATTCTAAGGTTCATTTACAAAACGGAATGTCCGGAAAAGAAATCGCAGAAAAAATGCTTCGCGACAACGGAATACACGATGTACAGGTAATTTCTGTTCCCGGACAGCTAACCGACCATTATAATCCCGAAAACAAAACGGTCAATCTTTCCGAAGGTGTTTATATGCAAAGAAATGCGGCTGCGGCTGCGGTTGCGGCTCACGAATGTGGTCATGCCGTGCAACATGCGGTAGGATATTCTATGTTGCAGCTTCGTTCCAAATTGGTTCCGGCTGTAAATATCAGTTCCAGACTTTCGCAGTTTGTTATAATTGCAGGTATCTCGGTGATGGCAGCATCCAGAACGATTGATAATCCAAACGGAAATACTACGGTGCTGGCAATCGGAGTTTTGCTTTTTGCCGTAACTACTTTATTTGCATTTGTAACGCTTCCTGTGGAATATGACGCAAGCAACAGAGCAATGAAATGGCTGAAAGATACGGGAACGGTAACGGCAGAAGAATATGTAGGCGTTCAGGACAGCCTGAAATGGGCGGCAAGAACGTATGTAGTAGCGGCTTTGGGTTCTCTCGGTCAGCTGTTGTATTGGGCTTCCATGTTATTGGGAAGAAGGGATTGACAAAAGCCAAGTAAAAGGTAAAAAGAGCCAAGTGTTGGTTGGAATCTTTTTATTATGAAAAAATAAACTACCCCGAGGAACTATTTAGATTAAAATAAACGATTTCAATATTGCCACTTTAAAAGATCAAAAAAATTGGTTCTTCGACAAAAACTGTGGATTTTAAAATTAACATTTATCTATAAATTCTCAATTCCTGTTCTTTTGTCTTGAAACAAAAGAACCAAAAGTTCAAGACTTGGA
>JASGDB010000056.1:0-3225 GCA_049841315.1 Bergeyella sp.
ATGACACAGGGAACAGAACCGCTGAAAACAAGCGGAACTTACATTTACGAACAAACAGAACCTTTAAAAATTAAAAATTATGGCAAATTGGTGCAGTAACACGGTCGTTTTCGAGGGAACTCCCGAAACGACAGAACAGATAAAATGGCTGTTTCAAACAATGGCTAAAAAACAGGAAAAAGAGAATTGCGGACAACTTCCCGATTTTGTGAACCGAGAAAACGGCGGATATTTCTTTGATTTATGCTTTGACAATGCGGAAACAGGAGTATTTCAGTATCAGACGAAATGGTCGCCCAATATTGAAATCGTAAAAGAAATTGCGGAACATTTTAAGGTCGATTTTGTGCAGGATTATGAAGAATTGGGAAACTTGATTTTCGGCAGGGCAATCTTTGAAAACAACGAACTGACCGACATTTATTTGGAAGACGAAGATTTTGACCAATTCCAATACGATGACGAAAAAGACCAATGGATTTTCGAGGGTAACATTTACGGAAGCGACTTTGAAATCTTAGAAATCCTTTTGGAACGGAAAATTGAAAACCACTTTAACACGATTAAAAATCAACAAAATGAAATTATCAGATAAACCGACAGAATATTTGCTCATAAAGGCAATGAACAACAGCGATTGGGACGAATGCGATTTTGCAGTTATCCACATCACGGACGAATGGAAACAAACGCAAAAGAAGCGTTTGAGAACCGCAAAAATGCTGGAAAACGATTACGATTTGAAGTGGCTGAATTATACCGATACCAACGTAGAATTTTTCAAATTTTCGGAAGAAGATTATCCCGAAATCGAGGAGTTGCTTTCGGAAAGAAACAGGATTTTCATTGAATTGGAAACAGGCGATTTGAAAAGACTTTTGCAACCCGAAAACAGTCTGAACTGCTATCAAATGCAGGTTTTCAAAAACGGATATGCCATTTACAATGCTTTCGGAAAACACACAAACGAGGAATTTTGGACAGAAGAATTTTCATTAAACCAACTTGTAACTAATTAATAATTAACAATTAATAATTAATATCAGACCTTGAACTTTAAACCTTAAACCCCAAAATTATGCAAACTAATTTTTTCAGACAACTCGCCAAAATGAACCTTTCGGGCGATTTGCAAATTACGCTCAGACCGACATCAGAAAACAGTTTTGTCCTTTCCGTATTGCTCAACAACGAGCAGTGCGGGGACGAAGTCAAAAAACTCATTCCGCCTTTAAATCTTCGGGGAACAGCCGAAGAATTGGACAACGGCTTTTTTGAAAACATTTCTACACCGCTACAAACCGCATCGGGATTAATGGTAGAAATGGAAAATTTTATGAAACAACTTGAAGAAGCCAAGAAAAAATCCGCAATGGAAAAAGAGAAATCCGACAAGGAAAAAAAGGAAAAGGAAGCCAAAGCGAAAAAATACAAAGACGCTTTTGAAAAAGCCGAAAACCTCGAAAAAGAGGGCAAATACAAAGAAGCGTGGTCGGCACTTCCGAAAATTTCCGAATATCCCGATTTTGCCGAAGAAATCCGTAAAAAACAGAACGAATACGAACCTCATTTTGCGCCAAGTCTTTTCACGGAAACCCCGACTGACAACGAAACGGAAAACGAAAATTTTTCCTAATCCCTAATCCCTAAAACCTAATCCCTAACTCCTAAAAACCTAAAAATTATGTTATTAGCCACACAATTAGAACGGATTTTCATTTTGAAAGACAACGGACAGGAAATCCGACTTTCCGACCCCGAACCAAAATGGAGCGTAGAAACCGTAATGAATTTTTATTCAAACACTTATCCGATTTTGACCACCGCCAAAGTTTCCGCACCGCAAATCAAAAACGACAGCGTTCAATACCGATTTGAAAGCGTAATGGGAACGAAAGGATAATAGTTGATAGTTGTTGGTTGTCAGTTGATAGTATCAATTTCACGCTGATAACTGATAACTGACAACTGACAACCGACAACCAATAACCGACAACTGACAACCAACAACCAAAATAAGATGAATGCAACAAAAAACCATTTCGGGAAAAATATCCATACCCAAAGAGCAAAAACAAAGAGAACTGCACCGACACTTAGGCGAATTTTCAGAATGGCTGAAACGCCCGAAAGATACGAGCGAAATACGGAAAGACAAGCGAAAATCCGTTCCTGTGAACCAAGTTCCAATGATTTTCTGAAATGTCAATTTTTACCAAAATTAAAGGAAAATTATTGGCAGGAACAGACCCAAGAAAAAGCCGAAAAAACGGAAAAAGATTTTACAAATCGCTTTCCCGATTGGCGGAACATTACGGAATAAATCCGATGAATACAGCAAATTTTGAGTTTCCTTACAATATCGCTTTGGCATTGAACGATGTGCAAAACCAACTGAAAAACAAGGTGGAAAATTGGCAGGAAATCCGATTGATAGAGGACAAAAATTCGACTTATTTCACGAGTGAAGAACACTACAACACAGGTCGGACTTTGTATTATATTCCGATACTTCCGCTGTTCCGACTGTCCAAAAATCCGAAGCGGAAAAAATCCGCAGAACTTTTGAAATCCGTGTGCAGTTATCTGTATCACATTGCGGAAATTCCGTATTACCGAGAGCAAAACAGTTATCTGTCGTGGATGTATGAAATGCTGACCGATTTTGTTCTTTCCGATGAAGAAAACGAAGACACAGACATTTGTTTGTCGGAAATGAAACAGGCGGAGCAAATCGGCGATTTTATGGAAAAGAAAATCTACAACCAGCACAATTTAAGCCGATTTAAAGAGCGTTTGAAAGGATTTAAGGCAAAAGACAATTTCGATAACGATTGCTTTTTGTTGGCTTCAAAAATATTTTTGCTTTACCGCCAATATCCGAATGCAACGATTGGCAGAAATTCTATAACAAGCACAGAAATAAATAGTTACGAAATCGAAATGGTGCTGTCAATGGACAAATATATTTCTTTTTGTGCCGAAGCAAAAGGCGTTTTGTTCCAAATGCTTTTTGAAACCATAAATGCCGAGTTGAACGAGTGCGTAACTATGGAAGAGCCGATTATCATTAAGAAATTTGACGGAAGCGACATCACGGATTGCAACCTCGATTTTGAAAACCGACTTTTCCCTTTGATTGAAGAACTGATTTATATTTTGAACGGCGAATAGCGATTGGCTTTTGGCAAATGGCTTTTGGCTTTAAAATTAAATTGTAATTAA
>JASGDB010000057.1:0-33967 GCA_049841315.1 Bergeyella sp.
AATGGAATCGGCGAATCTGGTCGATTTCTTAACGAAAATTCTTTAAAATTTTTAACGCCTCCGTTTCCGAGGTCATTTTAAAATAATATGGATATTTTTTTTCCATACAAAATGGCGAAGAGCCAAATTTTCTTACAGATTTTTCTGGAAGAAAGGAACGATAACCGAAGCCGTTTCTTCCACATACTGCGGAATATCATACAATTCCATATGGTTTGCTCCGTTTACTACGTGAAGATTTTTATTGGCACTTGCGGCACGGTTGTAAATGTCTTCACTCATCCATTTGCAACCTGATTCGCTTCCTACTACTATTTGCACCGGTTGTGTCAAAAATGCTTCTGCATAATTGAACGCATCGTACGTTACTAATTGCGTCAAACTTCTCGAAAGCACATAACCCGGAGCGGTAGAACACATTGCACGAGGTGTACGGTAGTATTCCCACGCATCTTCCATTTCTTTGCTTGGGGCACTTTCTTTGGTTTCGGGTGCGAAAGGCAATTTTCCTCCGTCTGTTCCTTGTGTTTCTTTGGCTCGTGCATCGGCTCCCATTTGTAATAGCGGCATTGCATCGGCATCTTTTGCTTCATTTCCCCAACCGTTGCGGTACATTGCTCCGATGTTTACCGTGCTGATTCCTCCAACTGCCTTAATTCTGTGGTCGTTGATAGCCGCATTGACGGAATAACCTCCGCCTGCACAAATTCCCGCTGCGCCGATTCTGTTTTCATCAACATAAGGCAAAGCACTGATATAATCCACTACCGCACTGATGTCTTCCACACGGATATACGGATTCTCTATCAAACGTGGCTCTCCCGTTGTTTCTCCCTGATAAGACGCATCATAAGCAATCGCTACAAAACCTGCTTCTGCAAATTTGGTCGCATAAATGCTTGCGGTCTGTTCTTTTACCCCTCCTCCCGGGTGTGTTACCACGATTGCAGGATATTGGCTGGCTTCGTTAAAATTTTCGGGTAAAAAGATAATACCTGCCATTGTAATGTTTGGATTGTTACTGTTTTTGAAATTTACTTTTTGCGTTGTCATAACTTTTATGAATTTAGATTATTACTCATTTTTGACAGGGCAAATTTACATCTGAAAATCCTTTCAAAACGTAAACAGATTACGGAAGAATGGATACATTTTACGGATTTTTAGAGCACAGATGACACAGATTTTTTATTTAATCTGTGAAAATCTGCTTAATCCGTGTTATTTGCGCTCCATATCACACATTTTTAAAAACCTTCGGCGACATTCCCGTTTTTTTACGGAAAAATCTCGCAAAATAATTCGGGTAGTCGAAGCCTAAGCTGTACGAGATTTCCGAAATGGATAAAGAAGTGTTTTTCAGTTTGTCTTTGGCTGATTTCAGCACAAATTCCTGAATATGTTCTATGGGCGATTCGCCTGTAAAGTGCTTAATCAAATCCCCGAAATAGTTAGGCGAAAGGTTGGCTTTCTGTGCAAAATACGCCACAGACGGCATTCCCGAAACATCTGATTTGCTGTAATAGTCGTTGAGGTTTTTATAAAATTCTTCCACAACCTGATGATATACGGCACTTCTCGTATCAAATTGTCTGTCGTAATAGATTTGGGTATAGGACAAAATTAGCGTGATGTAGGAAACAATCACTTCTTTGGAATAATTCGGTTTCTGAAATTCATCATAGGCTTTTTTGAACAAATCCCACAACAAAACTTCCTCATCTTTTGTGAGATACAAGGCTTCGTGATTGTTGTAATGCACGAAATTATAGGCTTTGGCAACACGCTGTATCAGTTTGGCATCAACCATTATCACGTAACCGGAATCAGGCTCGTTTACGTCCCAAGCCATTGTGTTTTGCGGGCAATCCACATACAGAAAAGAGTTCGCCTGGTCGTCAAATTTTTGTTCAATAATCTGATTTTTCTCCATCGGAGGTTTTATCGCTAACAGATAGAAATCAATATTTATCTTTTGGGACTTCCGCAAAAAATCCTTTTCGTTGGCAAAATTGACGATGTGCAGTTTTTCGTTCTTCAAAGAAGAAAACTTCGCGTACTCCACAAACTCCGGTATGGTGAATATTTTTTTGACCATTTTATCTTTATGAGGTAATTTGATTTTTTTGATATGCTCCGTAGGAGCAATCTGTTCGTAGAATTTATATGTTCATTTATCATTAGCTCCGTAGGAGCGACCTGTTAAAAAATAATTATCAGACCGCTCCTACGGAGCTTTTATGTTTGTGCAATATTCATCTATGAACAGAATATCCCTACGGGATAATTACTCTGCAAAAATACACATTTCTGAAAGGAGCTTTCGGATACTTTTTATTGATAAACGGATACTTTTTACGGAATTTTGTAGGGCGTAGAAACGCTCAACAAATGCTTTTTGCCTTTGAGCCAAAGGGAAACCATTTCCATTCCCGTTACGGAAAAGGTAATGCCGTTGCCTCCGAAACCGCAGACGTTATTCATTTTCTATTCTGTTTAAGAAAGGATAAATTTACGAAAAAACGGCTATGCCGAAACAGCACAGCCGTAAATTTTACAAATTCAGTTCGCCCTCTCTGCCGATATCCATTTGTTGTCCCGAAACGGCACTCGCTACAATTTTCATCAGCGTAACAAACTTATTGGATTTGTTGTCCCAATAATGTGCGTCAACAGGTGTAACTTTCAGCACACGGATTCGTGGGTCTTCCTTGCCTTTTTCAAACCAAGCCTCAATCATCTTGTTCCAGTATTTGTCAATGCGTTCTTGGTCTTGTGAGATTTCAGCCGTTCCGTCAATGCTCAAAAAATTGTAATCGCCGACGTGAGCATATTGCAGACTGACCTTATTGTTTTTTTGAAGATTTTGGTGCGTTTCGCTTTCGGAAGAAAACAAAAACCAGATATTTCCCTCTTCGTCCACTTCCTGCCTGCTCATCGGAACAGCGTGTGGATAATCACTTCCCGAAGTAAAAGAGCACATCATACTGATGTCAATTTTATCAACCATTTCTTTGATTTTTTCAATGGCTTCCTGATTGTTCAAATTTTCTGTACTCATTATGATTTAATTTTTAGGATTAAACGTTATATCTGTTTAAATATAAGTATATTACGATTAAAATCAGTAAAAAAGATGCCCCTGAAATTTGGAAAGATATATTATATATCTGCTCTCTAAAAATACCTTCCCGTTTTTTTGCAATATTGCTTAAATTCTTCGCCGTATTGCTCCGTTAAAAATTTTTCTTCCTTTAAAACCTGTATGTGAAATCTCAAAATTCCTATAATAATGTAAATCAGGAGAATCCAACTCGGAAAAATCAAAAACTGACCGATGAGCATCATTGCAAAAGATACATAAACCGGATTTCTGCTTATGGCAAATGCTCCGGTTGTAATCAGTCCCTGTTCCGTGTTTTCCACCAATCCGACCCGAAAACTTTTCCGGAAAGAAATCATCGACCACAGAAAAAACCCGACTGCAACGGAACAAACCAAAACTCCAATCCACGAAACCGATTGCGACCGAAACAACTCCTGTCCTTTAATCGTCGGAAGTCCGAAAGCATTGGCAATAATGAGATAAAAATAAAAGAGTGCAAAAGGAAGTATGAAGAAATCCTTTTTGTCTTTTCCGCCGAATTCCATTGCTTCAATACCTTGTTTCCTAAGATTTCGGACACGAAAAAGCACTAATCCGATAAACAAAGCAATGGTAAAGATTCCGAAATATGTCTGCATTTATTCTTTTTTTTAAATCCTTCAAGGTTTTAAAAATCTTGAAGGATTGATTTTTTACAACTCTTCAAAAACCCCCTTACAAAACCCCTCCAAACTCGGGTCTCTCGCTCCCATAAGCAACAACACCGAATTTCCGTTCAGATGCGGACGGACTTTTTCTAAAAATTCATCGCGGTTTTCTACAAAAAAGGCATTTTTGCCTTTGTTTTTGATGTCTTGTATCAAATCGTTTGCGGAAATATCTTTCACGGCAGTTCCGCCGGCGTAAAAAATTTCGCTCATCCAGATTTCGTCCTGCGGACGAAGAACGGCGGAAATTTCCTCCACAAAATCATTCCTCAAAAACCGTGTCGGGCCGTAACCGTGCGGTTGAAACCACGCCACCACTTTTTCCGCCAAAGGTTGACACGCCTTGATGCTCGAAGCACATTTTGCTGGATTGTGGGCGTAATCGTCGATGACCCAAACTCCGTTTTTCTGTCCCAAAATCTGATGACGGCGGTAAATTCCTTCGTAATGTTCCAGACTTTCGGCACAGGTTTTCAAATCCACACCGATTTGATTGGCAACCGAAATTGCTGCTGCTGCGTTTTCCGCAGAATGTTGTCCGATAGCATTCATTTTAAAATTTTGACCATTCAAATCAAAGCTCAAATGAAAGCCGTTTTGTTTAAAATTGATAACATTAAATCCTGCATTTTCATTTTCAAAACCGAAATCGTTTTCGGCATTTGCGGACAAGGTTTTTGCCAATGTATTGGATTGATTTACAATGAATAAACTATTCGTATTATTTTTAAAAATAGTAAATAAATCTATCAGTTCGTCAATTTCCTGATGGTCTTTATCGATATTGAGAAGCAAACCGATTTCCGGTTCGTATTGCACAACAGAACCGTCGCTTTCATCGGCTTCGATAATCAGCCAATCTCCTTTTCCGACTGCGGAATTCCCGATTTTTCCCTGTTTGATAATGCTCGTCAAACCCGCTCCCGAAATAATGCTTGGTTCTAATTTCGCATCGAGTAAAATCTGATATAACATTGCGGAAGTGGTTGATTTTCCGGAAGTTCCTGCAACGGCAATCGTCTTTTTGCTTTTTGCGATAATCGCCAAAAGTTGGCTTCTTCGGATAATCGGAATGTTCAGTTCTTTGGCTTTCTGAACTTCAAAAACGGTATCTTCAATCGCTGTGGAAACCACTACCAAATCGGTTTTTTCGGAAATTCCGCTTCCGTCTTGCAAAAAACATTCTATGCCCTCCGCTTCTAATTGTTCTTTGGTTTTGTTGTATTCATCGGGGTGGAAATAGCGGTCGCTTCCGGAAATATTTTTCCCGATTCCTTTGAGATACTGTGCAATGGCACTCATTCCGACACCGGCAACTCCGATGAAAAATACGTTTTGGAAATCTTCTAATTTTTTAATCATAATTTTTGGTTGATGGTTTCACTTTTCAATACTGTTTACGATATTTTCCACGGAACTTTTATCCATTTTAGAAAAAGCAAACCATTTTTTGCCTAAATCTTTCAGCGAAGCACCGATATGATAAACTTCTTTTTCATCAATAATCAGAAATCGGTCGTGACTTTGAGTAAAGGTTTTTATCGCAAAATTGCCGTATTGTTCGTTCGCTTTTTTCAGGTCTAATTGCAGTTGTTTACTGATATTTTTGGTTAAAATCAATGCGTTTACACCTTTTTTCTTTTTGCTCAAATGCGTGAACGTGGTTTCATCTATATAATTGTCAATCAGCACGATGTTTTCTTTTGCAGAGCGGATAATTTTCGAGGCAAGTTCGTAGGCATCAAACACTTGCCCGTCAAAAAACACGCCTTGACTTGGGATTGTGTCTTGTCTTTCGAGAGCATTGAATATTTTTTCAAAATTGTGGTCGGTTTCGAGTTGCTTTCGCTCGATTTTATCCAAACGCTGAAAAACCAACTGATTGTCCAAAACCATTTTTCGCATTGCCACAAAAGCCCTCATAATGGAAACGTGAATTTTTACAGCAACCTCGCTTTTTAATATTCCGGAAAGTCCCGCTACACCTTGCTCTGTAAATACGAAAGGTAAATATTTTCGGTGTTTTCCTTGTTTGCTTTCTAAGGTCGCAAAATGCGACCTTAAACTTGAAATCGCATTTTGCGACTTCAAGTTGTTCCATTCTTCTTCGGTTAATTGAAACATAAAATCTTCGGGAAACCGTTCAATATTTCTTTTTACCTGTTCATTCAGTCGTTTGGTTTCTACCTGATACATTTCTGCCAAATCACGGTCGAGCATTACCTGCATTCCGCGAACCGTGAAAATGTAATTTTCGATTTGTGTTGGTAATAACTCGTTGTTCATTTTGTTTGAAGAAATGACTTGATTGTTTGAAATTTCCAGCAATTACAAAAACTTATTTTCCACTAAAGACCATAATCTTTGTGCGTATTCATCGGCTTTATCCCAATGTTTTTCATAGTATAAATCGCTAAGGTATTCTTTGGCTTCTTCCAGCGTTTTAAAGGAATTCAGATTTCGGATAGCGTCGTTCAAATCGGTTTGGCTTCCTCCGAAAAGCGTTTTGGAAAAGGCAATTTTATCATTCAAATCCAGACGGAATTCCGGTTTCGGCTTCGGTGCTTCCATAAAATCGGTCGGAACATTGGCTTTCAAAAGGCTCGAAGTTTCTTTGGCTTCATTTTCGGGCGATTCGTGAACGTGTTCATCGTAAATATTTTCCAAAGGGTCTTCATCGAAAAGGCTTTCCACCGCTTTCAGACCTTTGATATGGGCAAGTTTGAATTTTTTGGCATTTTCCTTATGCTCCTCCTGAATGGACATCAGTTTTTCGCTCGAAATGGCGGGTTTTTCACTTTCCTTTTTCTCGATTTCAACGATTTTTCTTCTGTTTTCTTCGAGTTCCGCGAAAGCTCTTTCCTTTTCTTCAATCGCTTTTTGAAAATCATCGGCAGGCGTTTCATTCACAATCAAAGGAATTTCTTCGCCGGTTTCTTCCGGTTCGGGTTCGGAAATTGCTTCTTCGCTTTTCGGTTCTTCCGTTTCAAAACGGATTTCGGGTTCGCTGTTTTCTGCCGGAATTTCCGCTTTCTTTTCTTCTTCAAAATCCGAAACGGGTTCTTTTTCTTCCTCGTCTTCTGCGTGGATTTCGTTCAGCTCATTGGTAAAAAGCACTTCTTCCTCAAAATCTCCGTGCGGATTTTCGGAATGAAGTTCCTCCGATTCGGAATAAGAGTTTATATTCTCATTATCAATAATTTGCAAAGGCGGTTCTGCAACAAAGTAATCCTGATTTTTTTCCAAAAGTTTCAGGAAAGAAACCCTCTCGTTCAAATCCTCAATCAAATCTCTTTTCAGCAAAAGCTCTTCGGGAGAATTGGTTCTGGAAATGGTATCAATAATATTTTTGGCTTCGAAAAATATTTTTTCTTTTAAATCTTCAAGGTTCTGCATAGGAATATTAAGCTAATTTTTGCTTACTTTTGAGGTTAAATTATTACGGCTAAATTAACAAATGTTTTTAGAAAATACAATTAATCATTCCAAACAAAGCGGATGGATGGAAGTAATCTGCGGTTCGATGTTTTCGGGAAAAACGGAAGAACTGATTCGCAGACTGCGACGTGCCGAAATGGCAGGACAGAACGTGGAAATCTTCAAACCGAAAATCGACACCCGATATTCGGAAGAAGACGTGGTGTCGCACAACAACAATTCCATACGAAGCACCGCTGTGGAAAGTCCGTCCGAAATTCTTCTTCTTGGCTCGAACTGCGATGTCGTGGCGATTGATGAAGCCCAATTTTTCGACGAAAGCGTGGTAGATGTCGCGAACCAACTTGCCAATAACGGCGTTCGTGTCGTGATTGCCGGTTTGGATATGGATTTTATGGGAAGACCTTTCGGACCGATGCCCAATCTGATGGCAACGGCAGAATATGTGACGAAAGTTCACGCGATTTGCAAAAGAACGGGAAATTTAGCCAATTACTCGATGCGGACTTCCGAAAATAAAGACCTTGTGCAGTTAGGAGAAACCGAAAGTTATGAAGCCGTGAGCCGGAGGGTTTTTGTTGATGAGGTTTTGAGGGGGAAATGATTTTTTTGTTTTAAGTGGTTTGAGATTGTTTGATTTCGTTTGAAATTATTTGAAAAATCCAGGATTTTATTTTCAGCTTAAATTTTACAGCTTCTTTGTCATTCCGTAGGAATCTATTTCGCTGTTATTTCTATATCTTTTAATTTATATCCTTTTGATTCGATTATTTTTATTAATTCCTCTTTATGTTTTAAAATTGTTTCATCTGGGTCAATTCCAATTTTAATTGATGCTTTCCAAATTGAATTTCTATTTCCGTTTCTCTTGGCTTGAATGGAATTTGATTGAACAGCACTTGTTTTGTAGTAACAGTTGATTAATCGCGTAAAATAGTAAACAGGGTCTTCCGTATTGCTACTTGTCGTCAATACATTTTCAACAGACATTTTATTTACATCGTAATTAGTAATTCGATAATTGAATGAATTTGAGCTTTTTTCTTTGTTGCAAACACCGCAAAGCGTTTGATATAAATTAGGATTATCGTTATCGGGTTCTTGTTCTTTGAATGAAATAATATGGTCGATTTGAAGATTATTTGTCTTTCCACAACACAAACATTTGTGTCCGTCTCTTGATAAAACAATATTTCTAACTTCTTCACTTGCCAAACGATTTATAGTTACTTCCTGATTGGCTTCTGAAATATTAGCTATTCCCTTTCTTTTTCTTCTATAAACATTGTCGTCATATTCATAAGCACGATAAAAATCCTCATAACAGGGAAACATAACTTTTAAAAATGGATTTTCTGAATTATAATATTTTGACTCTAAATAATATTCCGCTTGGTCTCTTCCATAATTTAAATTCCTGATTTCAAGCACATATTTCATAATGTCTATATCCTTTTTTTGTTCAAATGTGTAATATTCGGGTGCTTCATTATTTATATCTTGTCCTAAATGTCTTGCAATTTGAATAAGTTTAGAAGTAGTTGCTTTGTTTGGTATAAAACCATTTTGACTTAAAAAACCATTGATAATAGCTTCTGCTTTTTCATAATCTAATTCCTCTTGTTCCCAAAGTGTGCTTTTATAATAAAGTGTAAATTTATTAATGAATTTTTGAAAAAGCTCTTTTTCTATACTTGCAACTACAACATTTTCAATAAATTCCTCTGGTTTTTTTTCAATTTCGTTTTCTTCTGAAATGGCATCAGAATATTTAACAACAAACCAACCGTCAGGAATCAAATCCATAATTGATTTTTCATAATCTTGATTTTGATATTCTAATTCCAATTTGTCAAGTAAATCCATTCTGATTAATTCAAAAGGTCTGAAACCACGTTCTTTGGTTGCGCTATCTTCTGTTCCGCCAATAAGACGATTGCTTGCAAAAAGAATATGCCTGTTCCAATTATCGGAAAACAAAACAATGTTTGCTGTTGTTTTATTTCCTCCTGCGCCTTCTCCTCTCAAAGCTCGTCCAACCATTTGGGTAAACAATATTGATGAATTGGTGTCTCTTGTTAAAAAAACCGTTTTTACATCAGGTACATCAACACCTTCCGTGAGCATTTTTACATTTATCAAAACATCAATTTCTCCTTTCTTAAATCTGTCTAAATTGATTTCGTTTTGATTGGATTTTCGATTATTGATATAGTCAATGTTTTTGTTGGTATCAACATAAGAAAAAACGGATGATGCAATTTCTTTTCCCGCTTTTTTGTTGATGTAATTTTCTACGGTTTTACACTGATACCAACGGTCAAGAAAAATAATTGTCTTGCTAAATTTCTCTCTGTTGTCACAATAATATTGAGCAATGAAATTATTTCTTTCCTCATTTTTGGCAATTTCTTCAATAATGTGACTTGGTAATTCTTGATGCTTAAAGACCAATTTATCAACATCGTTATCTGATAAAACAAGATTAAAATTAGTTTTTTCCTGAATAAAAACGGGACTTGCTAAAATCTTTTTATCTTCTAATTCCTTTTTTGAAATTTCATAGATAATTCCGTCTTTGAAAATTTCCCAAAGCCAGCCTCTCTGTCTTTTATCTGTATAAGTTGGTGTAGCTGTTAATCCTAAAAGTTGAGCTTGAGGAAACTTCTCAATAATTCCCGTTTTGCCTTCGGAGCCTCCAATCAATAAATTTCTTCTTCCAAATGCTGGCGTATGATGAGCTTCGTCGTAAACGATAAATAGATTTCCGTCTTTTGCATTTTCGTTTACAAATTTCTTAAATTTTGTGTTGTTTTCATCTGTCCAACCACTGATTGCTGTTTGTGAAGTAATCAACAAAATATCATCAGAAACCGCTATTGAATTAGGATTTGCGTGTTTGTCGCTCCCCGAAACTACGCGAATATTTATTTCGCTTCTTCGATTGGCATCTGTTTCTAAAATGTTTTCTTTAAATGTTTCCCTTGCTTGTTCGAGGAGAAAACCTTGGTCAGCTAGCCAAAGGATTTTTTTGTTTTTGGAAATTACATTTTTTAAGAGCCAATAAACAGCGGTATAAGTTTTCCCTCCACCAGTCGGCAATACTAAAATCCCTGCATTCTTTTGGTCTTGCAGGAAAAATTTATTCATTTCCTTATGAGCTTTTGTTTGATGTTCTCTCGGTGTTTTTGGATTTACTTTTCCTTTATTTTTCTCAAGTTCTTCTTTGAGGTTTATAGCTAGTAAGTTTTTGAAATGTATCATTTTATGGTTCTTATAAAGTGCAAAACACGAATGTACACAATTCCTCTCAAAAAACTAATACAAAAAAGTATCAGTATTTCTTCTTAATTTTGATTACTTATTTTTTACAAAGGTTACACTTTCATTTTTTACAGTATATTTGTATAAATTTTAACAGTAAAAACTTTCAAAAAATGATTTTACAAATAAAAGAATACATCAATATCAGCAATTCCATAGACGAAATTCTGAAAAACTCGCCTTTCAAACTGAAATACATTATTGAAAAAACGGGAATCGCAGAAGCCACATTTTTCAGAAAAATGCGTGAAAAGAAATTTTCCGCAGAAGAACTTTTGAAAATCGCAGAAGTTGTTGACCCGAAAACCGCCTTTTTGCAGTCTTTGGAAGAAGCCGAAAAAGATTTTGATAACGGGATTCATTATTCTCACGACGATGTAATGAAAAAATCTCAGGAAAGATTTCTAAAAAAATTTTAAACAGAGCCACGAAGTGGCTCAACTATGTTTAACCACAGGTGCAACCTCTGGAAAACCACCAAACAATTCTTGTGCTTTTTGAATTTCAAATCATTTTTAAGTAATGAACAAAAAAACCTCTACCGTGAATAGAAATTAACATACATTAACCTCTATTTAAAATAGAAGATGTATCTTTACAAAAAAAATGCTATGAATAAGGATTTGCTCAAAACGGTTATAGCGGAACAGGAATATTATTTTGAACAGGCAAAAGGCAGTATGAAACGGGAATTTCCCGAAAAATTCTGCCAGTCTTCTCAAATAGTGATTATTTCCGGAATCAGACGTTGTGGAAAATCCACTTTGTTGCAACAAATCCGTGCAAAGCAAACCGAAAAAGATTATTATCTCAATTTTGACGATGAGCGTTTGGCAGGTTTTAATGTTGAAGATTTTCAGATGCTTACGGAAGTTTTTTATGAACTTTTCGGGGAACAGAAAACCTATTATTTTGATGAAATCCAGAATATCGAACAGTGGGAACGCTTTGTCCGCCGATTGCACGATATGGGAAACAAAGTCTATGTTACAGGCTCAAACGCCAGAATGCTTAGCCGTGAATTGGGAACACATCTTACGGGGCGTTATCTTTCCGTAGAACTTTTTCCGTTTTCGTATAAAGAATTTATTTCATTTAAAAATCCTGATTTGCTCGAAAAAAATCGTTTTAAAACAAGCGTAAAGGCGGAATATATCGCTCTTTTTCACGATTATTTTCAGAACGGCGGTTTTCCGGCATTTATCAAAACCAATGATGAACTGGTGCTAAAAACGCTTTATGAAAACATTCTCTACCGTGATATTATGGTGCGGAACAACATCACGAACGAAAAAGAAATCAAACTATTGGTATCCTATCTTGCCGGAAATTTTGCCCGATTGTCCACCAACAGCGAACTGGCGGAAATTATCGGAGTGAAAAACCCTACAACCGTAAAAAAATACATCGGATTTCTGGCAGACAGTTATCTGGTTTTTCAAACGAGTAAATATGATTATTCTTTGTCAAAACAAATTCTGAATCCAAAAAAATCTTATTTCATTGACAACGGAATGGTAAGGAGAGTCGGTTTCAGTTTTTCGGATAATTTAGGACATCTACTTGAAAATCTGATTTTTATAGAACTTTTAAGACAAGGCAAGGAAATCTATTATCATCACAAAAACAATGAATGTGATTTTGTAATAACAGAGGGAAAATCAGTGGTTTCTGCGATACAGGTCTGCTATTCTTTTTCCACGGAGAAAACCAAAAAACGGGAAATAAGCGGTCTGCTTGATGCTCTGAATGCGTATAATCTGCAATCAGGACTTATCATTACGGACGATACTGAAGAAGAACTCATTATTGAAGATAAAACAATACATATAATTCCCGCGTGGAAATGGTTGCTGGAAGAATAAATCAAACCCTTGAAAAAGAAAAATGAACTACACCACCAAACAACTCGCAGAAATCACTGATTCCCAATTAATCGGGAACGAAAATCTCTGCGTAAAAAACATCGCTTTCGACAGCCGACATATTTATTCCAAAGAAAATACGGCATTTCTCGCGATTAATACGCCAAAAAATTCGGGGGAAAAATACATTGCTTCGGCAGTGGAAAAGGGAATCAACATCATTATTTCCGAACACAAAATTGCTGATATAGAAAATGTTACGTGGATTTTGGTAAAGAATTCATTGAAGTTTATTCAGGATTTGGCGAAATATCATCTTACTCAGTTCCCGAATCTGAAAACCATTGGAATTACCGGAAGCAACGGCAAAACCATTGTGAAAGAATGGCTCTATCAGTCATTTTCCGAAGATTATGATGTCGTGAAAAGCCCGAAAAGTTTCAACTCGCAACTCGGACTTCCGGTTTCTTTGCTTCAAATAAAATCTTCCCACGAACTTGGGATTTTTGAGGTCGGCATTTCGGAGCGTGGAGAAATGGAAAAGTTAGAAACTATTTTCTCTCCGAAAGTGGGAATTTTGACACATATCGGTTCGGCTCATCTTGCCAATTTTAAAAATGAAGAGGAACTGATTGACGAGAAAATTTTGCTTTTCAAAGATTCGGAAACGATAATTTTTGACGGAGATAATACTTTGGTTTATAATAAAATAAATCATATTTATTCAAGTAAAAATTTAATATCGTATGGTTTTCAGAATCACAATTCCGTTTACATAAAATCGGACTGGAAAGACAAAAATTCTGATATTGTAGTGGACTGTTTCGGGGAAGAAATTTCGTTTCCTGTTCAGCAAAGAGATGAAGCCACGCTGAACAATGCACTTACCGTCATTGCAACGATGAAATATTTCGGTTTCGGCAACGATAAAATTATCGAAAAAATCAACTCGCTGAAATCGGTGGAAATGCGTCTGGAAAGCATCGAAGGTTTACGCAATAATCTGATTATCAACGATTCCTTTAATCTCGATTTGGATTCTCTGAAAATCGCTTATCAGTTCATCAACGAATACAACAAACCGCATAAAGCCCTGATTCTGACGGATTTCGTGGAAAGCAAAAATCCCGAAGAACTCTATACTCAGGTTGCGGAACTGACCAACGAACAGCATTTCGACAAAATTTTTCTGATTGGAAAAGAAATTGCAAAATATCAGCACCTTTTTTCCGCTGAAACTTTTACTTTCGATTCAACCAATCAACTGATTGAAAATCAGCAACTCAATCAACTCGAAAATTATCTGATTCTCTTAAAAGGAGCAAGAAAATTCGAGATTGAAAATGTGAAAACCGCTCTGGAACTCCAAAAACACGACACCGTTCTGGAAATCAATCTCAATGCGATTCTTCACAACATCAATGTTCATAAGTCTTTGCTGAAACCCGAAACCAAAATGATGGCAATGGTAAAAGCCTTTTCCTACGGTTTGGGCGGTTATGAAATTGCGGAATTTCTGCAACATCATCACATTGATTATCTGACAGTTGCGTATGCGGACGAAGGCGTGGATTTACGCAAAAACGGAATTACCACTCCGATTGTGGTAATGAATCCGGAACAGCACAGTTACGGCATCATCATCGAATACAATCTCGAACCGGAAATTTACAGTTTCCGCGTTTTGGATTTGTTTTGCGACCAACTGAAACAAAAAGGCTACACCGGAAAATATCCAATCCACATCAAACTCGAAACGGGAATGCATCGTCTTGGTTTTAAGGATTTTGAATTAGATGAATTAATCCAAAAGTTGAAATCGTATCCGGTAAAAGTGCAGTCCGTTTTCAGTCATCTCGCGACGGCAGATGTTCCGGAAGAAAGGGAATATACTTTACAGCAAATCCATATTTTCGACCGGAATTCTTCAAAATTAATTTCAGGAATCGGTTATCAGCCTTTACGCCACATTCTGAATTCTTCGGGAATTGCCAATTTCACTGATTATCAGTTCGATATGGTAAGAATCGGAATCGGAATGGTGGGAATTTCGCAAAACGCTGAAATTCAGAAAAGACTGCAAAGTGCGGTGCGTTTTAAAACCGTGATTTCGCAGATTTCGGAAGTGGAAAAAGGCGATACCGTTGGATACAGCCGAAGATTCAAAGCGGAAGAACCGACAAGAATCGCCACAATTCCCGTTGGTTACGCAGACGGAATTCCCCGCCTTATCGGAAACGGCATCGGAAAAGTATGTGTAAACGGAAATCTCGTTCCGATTGTCGGAAGCGTTTGTATGGATATGATGATGCTCAACATCGAAAATCTTCCTGCAAAAGAGGGCGACGAAGTTGTGATTTTCAACTCGTGTCCGACGCTCGAACAGTTTGCAGATTATTGTAAAACAATTCCTTACGAGGTTCTGACTTCTATTTCGAGGAGAGTGAAAAGGATTTATATTAAGGATTGATTTCAAGCTATTCAAACAGTGGCTTGAAACATCTTCCAAGCCACTTATTTTTTAAGATTTTTTTCTTGCAAAAACCCTTACAGTAACAATATAATAGCAGGTTGGGCATTTTGTTTTATAGGCTTTTACTACAATCTTTCTCTTCCCTGCATAATTTGGAGAAAACCAATGATGGATGGAACGGTATCCTTCCGTTTCGTTGGACTGGAACAAATCTCCACCGGGATAATAATAAATGTAACTGTCCAAATCATCAACGCCATCTTCTGCAATAATGCTGATAAAATAAAAATAATCAGGAAGAAAATCCCTGATAATGGAATCTGGCTCTCCCTCTTTCACTAAAAGGTTATAAGTGTCCACCAAATCGCTTTTGGTGAAGCCTTTGTTATTCAGGGCTTCTATAGTGGATTGAAACATCTCTACGGATTGTGCATACTGCTTTACAGAAAACAGCAGCATTGCTATGGTCAACAATAATGTTTTCATTGTTTATTTTTTTGGTTAATAATTAGTTCTATCATCTTTATAATCTTTCGTAAGTATACATATCGAGGTACAGCTGATATCCTGAACTGCTCAACTTGATAAACCTGGGCTTCATAGTAGAGCCGATGTTTTTGTAGTTGACCTCATTAAAGACAATCCGGATATCTGAAGGACGACTATGGGTAATATCCTTGAACTTGCTTACAATCAGATTGAAATCAATTTTTTTTAGACTTGCGAAGGTTTTGTAATTTTCTTTTTGTACTGTATTCAGGGCAACCTGATATTCATTTAAATAAATAACTCCGGTTTTAGTATCATAAACCAAATGATAATAGGAACCGTTCAAATCATCAAAAACGCAGAACCACGATTCTTTGTTTTCATAATTGAGGGCGTCTTTGTATACCTTATAGTAATCTTTAGTAATAATGATTTCTCCGTTATCAATGATGTTTTTACTAATTTCGGTTTCGAGAAAGGTTCTGAATTTTTCCTCAGTCTCTTTTTTACTTTGGGAATAAAGTGAGGTCGTGATAAGCAGGAAGAATAGGATGAATGTTTTCATTTTTAAGAAATTTTGATGAATTGAATTATTAAAATGGGGATAATGATGGGCTCTTCTTAAAAGAAGAGCAACTTTTCTGAAAATTTCAGGAGTTGGTTCCCTGATAGAAATTCGGGCTGTTAGAAAGTCCTTGCTCGGGAAAGGGAGCGAGAATACTGTCGATTTCATAATTTTAAAACAATCCCGCCCCAAGGATTCTGAAATTTTAGGTTACCTCAAACTAAAAGCGTGGGACTTTTGCCATCGCTCTTGCTGTTGAAGGTGGTCGAATACCTAGGTTTACAAGAATAACAAAGCCCACGCATAACGTGAGCGTTTTGTTATCTACTTTCTTGTAAACCTATCTGAAACTTTCGACCTTTTCAACAGGCAAGAAAATAAAACAAACGCTTATAGTTGTTTTAAAAAAATCGTTAAAAAGTGTTTTTCAACACCGGACAAATATAGATATTTTTTTTATCACTGCAACGATTGTGTGTCATTGCGAACGTAACGCAGTGAAGTGAAGCAATCCGTTGCTTCAAACACGGGATTGCTTCGTCGTCGTGCCTCCTCCTCGCAATGACGAAAAAAATATGTACCTTTATCCGTTAGTTAAACCTGTTTAAACCCCAATTAAACAGCCTTTATGAAAAAAATACTCTCCATATTCCTGATAATCAATATCTTTTATCTGAGTTTTGCACAGGTAAAAGAAAATCTGGTAATTCCGCCCAATCCGAAAATCGGGCTTTCGCTTTCGGGAGGCGGAGCGAAAGGTTTTGCACACGTCGGGGTTCTGAAAGTGATTGATTCTCTGGGAATTAAGATAGATTATATTTCCGGAACGAGCATGGGAGCGATTGTCGGCGGATTGTACGCTGCGGGATATACGGCGAAAGATATTGAGAAAATTGTGATGGACACGGATTTTTACAGCGTTCTCGCCAACGAAAAAAATCGTCAGGAAAGCTCTTTTTTCACTAAAGCAACCGATAAATATCTTCTCACCATTCCTTTCAATGACGGAAAATTCAGCTTTCTTCCGAAAGCGATTTCTAAAGGTCAGAAGAATATTTATATGTTAAAGGAACTCTTTAAAAATGTTTCCAATGTATCTGATTTCTCGGAACTTCCGATTCCTTTTATGTGCGTTGCCACCAATCTCGAAAGCGGAAAAATGGAAATTTTTGAGCAGGGCGATTTGGTAAGTTCCATTATGGCAAGTTCCGCATTTCCTTCATTAATAGACCCTGTAAAAATAGGGGACAGCCTTTATATTGACGGAGCCATGACCGTCAATTATCCCTCAAAACCATTGAAAGACAAAGGAATAGATATTGTAATCGGTGTAGATTTGAATCAAGGGCTGGCTTCAAGGGATAAACTTACTTCGCTCGTAAGTATTCTCAATCAGGTAGTGGATTACGGCATACAGAAAGACACCAAAGAACAATACAAATACACGGATATCAATATAAAACCCGAATTGGGAACGCTTTCCGCCACAAGCTACGGAGATAAAAAGACCATTCTGGATTCCGGATATATCGAAGCCAAACGGTATGAAGAAATCCTTTCAAAACTTCCTAAAAGGGAAATCACGGCACTGAGAGCTCCCATTAATCCGATTTATTCAAACGTGTATAAGATTGATAGCCTGAGTGTTATCAATAACAGGATTTTCAGTGATTCGTATGTCCGCGGGAAATTAGGACTGGAGCTTCCTTCCATGCAGACTTATGGAAGCATCAATAAAATGATTGACAAGCTCTATGCTACTAATAATTACCATCTTATTAATTATGACATTTTGAAGCATAACGACCGGAACTATCTCCGTATCGATGCGGAGGAAGACAATACGAGATTTTACCTCAAATTTGGTCTTCATTATGACGAAATTTTCCACACAGGATTGCTTATGAATGCGACTGTAAAGCGTTTGTTTTTCAGAAATGCCATTCTTTCTTTTGATTTTGTGGTTGGCGACTCACCGCGTTATTATTTCAATTATTCCGTTGATAACGGCTATATTCCGGGATTCGGAATTTATTCTTCAGGAATGGGTCTCGAGCTGAGAAACCGCGATTCCAATATCTATGAGGAAAGACACTGGTATCACAACGAATTTTATATACAATCAATTTGGAAAGACCGATATGCTATTGGTGGAGGACTTTCCCACGATTATTTCGACAGAAAATTTGGTGCGGAAAAATACCACGGTGCTCAAAATTACATCAATCCTTATGTCTTCATAAAAAGTGATACTCAGGACAACCGTGATTTTCCTACACGCGGATTTTTCATGAACGCAGAAGGAAAAATTATCGACCTTTTCAATAATGAAGCTGAGGAAAAAACCCTACAGGCAAAAGCCAAAATAGCCATTCACATTCCCGTAACCAAAAATTTCACGTATTCCCTTAATTTATTTGGTGGATTTACCATTGGCGAGTCTGAAACTGATGATTATTTTAAATATGGTCTTGGAGGAATATTTGAGCAGAATACAGGAAATTATTCAGCCTTTGAAGGATATGAATTCGGACAGATTATGTCGGACAATCTTCTTTCTGCTTCCAACCGTTTTCAGTACAAGATTAACAGAAATTTCTTTCTGATTGGGAGCTTCAACCTTGCCAATCATTTTGATTCTATCAATATGGAAGAAGCATTTAAAATAAAAGAAACTTCCGCAGGTTTAACCCTTGGTTACAGGTCTCCTTTCGGGCAGATAAAACTGAATTACTGCGCCGGATTGAATAAAGGAAAAGGGCTTTTAAACGTCATACTCGGTCATTGGTTTTAAAAATATTATGATAAATTTCTTTTTTGAAAATATTGAACAGCGGAAAATCCCCGAAAACATTAGTTTGTGGTTAGAAAACCTCATCACTTCCGAAAATAAAAAATTAGGAGAAATAAATTACATTTTCTGCGATGATGAATATTTGCTGAAAGTCAATCAGAATTATCTTAGGCACGATTATTATACCGACATCATTACCTTCGATTATGTAAAAGGCAAAACCATTTCGGGCGATATTTTCGTATCTTTGCCGCGTATTTCCGAAAATGCTTCTACCCTTTCCAAAGATTTTGATGAAGAATTTCGCAGGGTTCTCGCTCACGGAATTTTGCATCTTTGCGGCTACAAAGACAAATCGGAAGAAGAAGAAAAAGAAATGCGGAGTAAAGAAGATTTTTATCTTAATACTTATAGAAACTTTTAGAATGTTTCACGTGAAACATCACAATTCTTTTTCTAAATCTCTTAATTTATAAATCTTTTAATTTTATTAAAATGATAAACGAAACATACGACGTAATCGTTGTCGGAGCAGGACACGCCGGTTGTGAAGCAGCGGCAGCCGCTGCCAATTTAGGTTCAAAAACTTTATTGGTCACGATGAATATGCAGACTATCGGACAAATGTCCTGCAATCCTGCAATGGGAGGCATTGCAAAAGGGCAAATCGTTCGGGAAATTGACGCATTGGGCGGTTACAGCGGAATTGTGGCGGACAAATCTGCGATACAGTTTAAAATGCTCAACCTTTCCAAAGGACCTGCAATGTGGTCGCCGAGAACGCAAAACGACAGAATGCTCTTTGCGGAAGAATGGCGTTTGGCATTAGAAAACACACCGAATTTGGATTTTTTCCAAGATATGGTAAAGAGTTTAATCATTGAAAATGAAAAAGTTACAGGCGTTGTTTCTTCTCTCGGAATAGAAATAAAAGGAAAATCTGTGGTTCTTACGAACGGAACATTTTTGAACGGATTAATCCACGTTGGCGACAAACAATTAGGTGGCGGAAGAATGGGCGAACCTCGTGCTTTTGGAATTACGGAGCAACTCGTTTCTCTTGGTTTTGATGCGGGAAGAATGAAAACAGGAACGCCGCCGAGAGTGGACGGAAGAAGCCTTGATTATTCCAAAATGGAAGAACAGAAAGGCGATGAAAATCCGCAGAAATTCAGTTATTTAGACACTCCGAAGTTAACCAGACAATTAAGTTGCCACATCGTTTACACCAACGAAACCGTTCACGAAATTCTGCGTGAAGGATTCGACAGAAGTCCGATGTTCAACGGAACGATACAAAGTATCGGACCGAGATACTGCCCGAGTATTGAAGATAAAATCAACCGTTTTGCAGAGCGGAACCGTCATCAACTTTTTGTAGAACCCGAAGGTTGGAAAACCATTGAAATTTACGTCAACGGATTCAGTTCTTCCCTGCCGGAAGACGTTCAAATAAAGGCGATGAAGCACATTCCCGGATTTGAAAACGTGAAAGTGTTCCGTCCCGGTTACGCCATAGAATACGATTACTTTCCTCCCACCCAACTAAAACACACGCTGGAAACCAAACTCATTGAAAACCTTTATTTTGCAGGGCAAATCAACGGAACGACCGGTTACGAAGAAGCGGCAGGACAAGGTTTGATTGCCGGAATTAACGCTCACAATAAAGTCCACGAAAAAGAAGAATTTATTTTAAGCCGTGATGAAGCGTATATCGGCGTTTTAATTGATGATTTAATCACAAAAGGAACAGAAGAACCTTACAGAATGTTTACTTCCAGAGCGGAATACAGACTTCTTTTAAGACAGGACAATGCGGATATCCGTTTAACGGAAAAAGCCTACAAATTGGGGCTGGCAAAGGAAAATCGCCTGAAAAAAGTAGAAGAAAAAATCGAGAAAAGCACGGAACTGGAAGAATTTCTGCGTGAACTTTCCCTGAAACCAAGCGTTATCAATCCTATTTTGGAAGAAAATGAAAGCAATCCTGCCCAACAAGCCTATCGCGCTTCGCAGTTTTTGACAAGACCGAATATTAATCTGGATAAACTTTCAAAAATTGAAATCATCGCAGAAAAACTAAGCGAATACACCGATGAAGTGCGTGAACAGGCGGAAATCAACATCAAATACAAAGGATATATCGACAAAGAAAGGGAAAATGTAGCCAAACTAACGCGTATGGAAAACATCAAAATTCCCGAAGATTTTGACTTTGCTAAAATCTCTTCCCTCTCCGCCGAAGCCAAACAAAAAATGCAGAACGTAAAACCGAAAACCATTGCTCAGGCTTCGAGAATAAGCGGAGTTTCTCCTGCGGATATTAATGTTTTGATGGTGTATTTGGGAAGATAATGCATGAATGTTTCACGTGAAACATTGTAAAAATAATTTGAAATGAATGTTTTTTTTAACTTATATATTTTGGTTTTCTTTATTGGAATATTATCTTATTTCATAAAGAAATATCCAAAAAGAAATCATACAAAAATTTCAAAAATATTTTTAACTATTGGAATAATATTCTTTGTTTTATATTTGATGGAACTATTTAAAATTTCAGATTTTTATGGTGCTTATTCTCAGAATATTTTTTACGGAATCTCATTAAGCAGTTTTCTTTTGTCAATGAAATTCGGAATAAAAAATATATTTTTAAAAATTTCAAATTTTATATTTTTCATCATTAATATTCCTTTTATTCATCAAATTATTTTCACATTACTATCTTCTTTGTTTGGTTTAAATCTATATGAAATTCCTGACATTATTAAAAATAAAAAAGATTATAGAATTGAATCAAACACCATTGTTTATGGAATGAGTATGAATGAAAATATATTCTTCGTTAGAAAATATTTTCCATTCGAGGAAAAAACAAAAATATTAACTATTCCAAGACATAAACATATCGACAGTATCAGTTTTTCTGAAATACAAAATGAAATGAGGATAAAATATAATGGAAATGAAGTAAAATTGGATAAAATAATTAATGTTAAATAAGAAATGAAAATCAAAGACCATTTCCTCTCCGGAGAAACTTTTGAAATCCAAGAAACCGAACACAAAGGCATTTATAAAACCTGCCCTGTTCCCGAAAATATTTCCAAATATTATGAGAGCAAAGATTATATTTCGCATCATCAGGATTCGGGAAGCGTGAAGGAAAAACTGTATAAATTTTTGCAGAAATTCAACCTGAATTACAAATACAATATCCTTTCAAAACATCTTTTCCAGGGTGCAAAAGTTTTGGATTACGGTTGTGGTGCAGGAGAATTTTTAAAATTTATTGAAGAAGATTTTGATACGGTTGGTTTCGAGCCGAACGAAAATGCACGGACTTCTGCGAAACAAAAAACTTCAAAAACACAATTCATTTCCGATTTGAACGAACTGGAAAATGAAAGTCTGGACGGAATTACGCTTTGGCACGTTTTTGAACACATCGAAAATCCGAGCGAAATGTTGAATCAATTTTTTGATAAATTAAAACCAAACGGATTTTTAATTATCGCCGTTCCCAATCATACTTCTTACGATGCGAAACATTACAAAGAATTTTGGGCGGCGTATGATGTTCCTCGTCATCTATTTCATTTTTCAAAATCGGGAATGGAAAAATTTTTCAACACCGAAAAATGGAAATTGGAAAAAATCAAACCGCTTCTGCTCGATTCGTTTTATATTTCTATGCTGAGCGAAAAATATAAAAAATCTTCGCTTTTTTGGCTGAAAGGTTTCGTTTTCGGAGCAATTTCTAATTTTAAAGCATCAAAAACGGGCGAATTTTCGAGTTTGGTATATATTATCAGAAAAATTTAGAAAATGGATTTTTCGGGTATTTCTGAAAGCAGATTTTTGGGTGGATTTTTCATCGAAGAAAAATTTTTACTAACTTTGAATATTAATACAAATCAAAAAAAACAATTATTAAAAATTTTTGATTATGACAATACTTTCATTTGAAATAGAACCATCGGAAGTATCAAAATTAAAAACAATTTTGAAAGCATTTGGTGTGAAGAAATTAAAAGTAGAAGAAAAAACAAACGACACCGAAATTACAAATCCCGTGATTTTGGAACGTCTTCATAAACTTCATCACGAATATAAGGAAGAAAATTATATAAGAATAGACCCGAAAAATCTATGGAAATCTATATCATCAAAATAGACAAACAGGCTCAAAAAGATATAGAGAAAATCCAAAAATCGGGTAATAAATCGGACATCAGACGATTTGAAAAAATTTTTGAAGAACTCTCTGTTAATCCACGTTTCGGAATAGGAAATCCTGAAAGACTTAAACATTATGAAGGCGAAGTCTGGTCTCGCCAACTCAATAAAAAAGACAAATAAAGACTCCCGAAAATTTCGGGAGTTTCATTTTTATTTCACTAAAAATTTTCCGCTGTTTCCGTTGAACTCATAAATATAAAATCCTTTTGCAAATTTCTCGGTAGAAACTTTCTGATAATCTCTACCCTTTTCAACATTTTTCGATTCTACCAACTGTCCGTTTGCATTATAGATTTTCAAAATTCCGGAAGCATTATTCACAGGAATATTAATTTCCGAAACTGCCGGATTCGGGTAAGCCGATTTTCTGTGCAAATCTTCAATTTCCTTATTTCCCAACTGTGTTGTCGGCAAAAGATAAACATTCTGCAATATATTGTTGTTATTGTCTAAAACGTTGTCCAAAAGCAATTTGTTCTTATTTACAACAGCATCGTGAAAAACACGAATCGTAGTAAATTCGTCAATTTTTCCAAAATCATACACCACATTTCCGTTATCGCTAATCAGTTTAAACAAACGGTGATAATCATTTCCACTATTCTGATTTTGTTCAAATGTTACGAAAAATTCGTAATTGTCATCTGTATTGAAAATATTTTTGGTTACAACAAATTTCTCTGTGTCATCATTCTCATTACCCGTAAAATTATCAAGATAATAACCAGCCGGAACTGTAATATTGAAAGATTTTCTGAATGAATAATCAGAATTATACATCTTAATCGTGTTATCATTTCCGTCATAAATCCAGTAAAATGTATCCGTATCGTTGCTGTAAACGTGATAAAGAGATTCTGATGTGTAAGAACCTGCGGGAATTGTTACAGGCGAAAAACTATGTTCCAATGTAATCTGCGCCTGTGCAGAAAAGGAATACAAAAGAACCGATAAAAATAATTTCTTCATTTTGAATTGATTTTTAAATTTTTAAAATTGAATTAAACCGTTCCTTTCTCAAAATTCAAGACAAAATAAAAGGTGCGGAACTTTTGTATCGTATTCAAACAAGAGGTATTCCCGCACCTTTCTACCAAATACACAAAAGCCCGCACCAATCGGTGCAGACATTTTGCATACTATTTCCGGTAGATAAATTTTGGGAATTTTCTTGTTTGGTAATAATAGCAAACGCCTTATATTTTTACTTTATAAGTATGTCTTTGTAAGTTTTTATTTCATATTTCTTTAATTAATTTTAGTTTATTATTAAATTTAAAATATTGAAAATCAATATTTTGTATAAAATTTTATTCTTAATTATTAACTGCTGCAACTCCAGGAAGTTCCAACCCTTCCAAAGATTCCAGCATCGCTCCGCCACCTGTGGAAACGTAAGAAACTTTATCGGTATATCCGTTTTGTTTCACAAAAGCAACGGAATCTCCACCGCCAACAAGTGAAAAAGCACCTAATTTTGTCGCTTCTGCAATGCTTTCACTTAAACTTATAGTTCCGCCTGCAAAATTCGGCATTTCAAAAACTCCGACAGGACCATTCCAAAGAATCGTTCGGGAATTCATTATCACATCATTGAAAATTTCGCGAGATATCGGACCGGCATCCAAACCTTGCCAACCTTCCGGAATTTCGTAAATATCGCAATCTTTTCTATTGGCTTCGTTGCTGAAATCGTCTGCAATAATCACATCTGACGGAAGATAGATTTTCACGTTTTCGGATTTTGCTTTTTCCAGAATTTCCAAAGCGAGTTGCATTTTGTCTTCTTCCACAATAGAATTTCCTATTTTTCCGCCCAATGCTTTTATAAAAGTAAACGCCATTCCTCCACCGATAATCAGGTTATCTACTTTCGGAAGAATGTTTTCGATAATGGTAATTTTAGAAGAAACTTTTGAACCTCCCAAAATTGCCGTAACTGGTTTTTCGCCCGATTTCAGAACTTTATCAATCGCTTCCAGTTCTTTCGCCATCAGCAAACCGAAAAATTTAGTTGAAGGAAAATATTGGGCAATTACCGCAGTAGAAGCGTGTGCTCTGTGAGCCGTTCCGAAAGCATCATTCACATAAGCATCGCCTAATTTTGAGAGTTTTTCAGCAAATGCAGCATCTCCTTTTTCTTCTTCATTGTGAAATCTAAGATTTTCCAATAAAATAATTTCCCCTTTTTTCAGTTCGGAAGCGGCTTTTTCAGCCTTCTCTCCTATTGATTCTTCCACGAATTTCACTTCTTTTCCTAAAACTTTGGAAACTTCGGATACGATATGTTTCAAAGAAAATTGGTCAGAAACTTCGCCTTTCGGTCTTCCCAAATGCGTCATCAGAATTACGGAACCGCCGTCATCAAGGATTTTATCAATCGTTGGTTTTGCTGCTACAATTCTCGTGTTATCGGTAACTTCGAGGTTTTCGTTCTGCGGAACATTGAAATCCACTCTTACCAAAGCCTTTTTATCTTTGAAATTGAAATCGTTGATGGTTTTCATATATTTTTTATTTATTTTTCTGTTTTTTATTCGTTCAGTCTGTTTTTTAAATCCATTCGTTCGTGTAAAATTCTCGTTATTTCTACATATTCATTAAATGTCATTCGGTAAAAAATGATGTGTTTGTTTGATTTAAACCCAAACAAATCTTTATTTATTTCTTTATGGTTTCTGCCTAAATTAGGATTATTAGCAATGTCTTGACAACTTGCAAGTAATAAGTTATAATAATTATCTGCTTTTTTTTCAGACCATTTGTAGAAAGTATATTCCCAAATTTGGTTCAAATCTTCAACCGCTTTGTTGGATAATTTATATTCTGCCATTTGCAATTCGTCTTGATTTTAAATTTTCAAGATTTTTTATCGGGTCAAAATCGTGGGCAATTCCACTATCAATTCCCTCTTGAATTGCTTTTTTTAAGGCAATTATTTTATTTTCTTCGTCTTCTTGCTCATCAGAAAGTTCAAAAAAGTCCTCATTTTCCTTTTCGTAACGAACTCCCATAAGTTCTAAAAATTCCAAAAAGAATTTGTTTTTATTTTCCGGTATTGTTACGTTATAGGTTGTCATAATTGGTCTATTTTATTGATTTGGTCTTAACAAAAGTACAAAAATTTCATTTCACAAATTTAAACTTTCTGAAAAGGAAAAAGAATTTTTGAAACCGAAAATTTCCACAAGCAAACATCAATCATTATTCATCAATTTTTTTAAAAAAAAAAGAAAAATGTTGAATGGTGTTGTTGAGTGTTGTGAGTTTTGCGGATAAGTTTTGCGGAATAATTTTTTAATAAGAAATGTGTAGAAACCAACAAGATATTAACATTATAAAATATTTATTTTCAGATTATTATAATAATTTTTCACAAATGTTGATTATTGTGAAAATTTTGAAATATTAAAATCTCCTGTGCTGAAAACCTATCGGAATTCCTTCCAAAAGTTTTTTGAAATTATTGATTTTGGAACCGGTTTTTTTCTCATTAGTAATTTCCATTGAATTGGGAAAGAAAAATTTCAACTCAGTTTTCCACATCGTTTTTAATAGTAACTAACAAGCCCCCAACCCCCAAAGGGGGCTTTTGTTGGTTTCTATTTGAAATGGCGGTATGAAAAAGTCCCCCTTTGGGGGATTTAGGGGGCTAACATTTTTTATAGTAAATTTGTAACACTAATAAAATTTAAAAATGACTAAAAAACTTGCCATTGCTTCCGACCACGCCGGTTTCGAACTGAAAGAATACCTGAAAGAACAACTCAAAAACTGTTACGAAATTACGGATTTCGGGACACATTCTTTGGATTCCGTAGATTATCCCGATTTTGTTCACCCTGCTGCAACTTCCATAGAAAATGGAAAAAACGAACTCGGGATTTTGGTTTGCGGAAGCGGACAAGGCGTTTCCATCACAGCAAACAAACATCAGAAAATCCGTTGTGCATTATGCTGGATGCCCGAACTGGCAGAACTGGCAAAACAGCACAACAACGCCAATATGATTGCACTTCCGGCGAGATTTATCGCCAAAGAACTGGCTTTGGAAATTGTGAAAAAATTCCTAAATACCGATTTTGAAGGCGGAAGACATCAGAACAGAGTTGATAAAATTGCGTGTTGCTGATTTCCCTGCTCTTCTGTTTTTGGTTTATCTTTATTGAAATTTTTTAAAATTATGAAAACCTATCTTACATTTCTTTTTTTCTTTGCTTTTCTGTGTTTTCAGGCGCAGGAAATCGCAGATAAAGAAGCATATAAAAAATGCAAAAAAGAGTTTAGCAAAAAGATTTGTCTTGCAGATGAAGACAAAGACGGCATTGTTTTTTATTTGGACAAATGCCCGAAAGATTTTGGCGTTTCCGAAAATTTAGGTTGTCCTTGGTCTGATACAGACGGCGATGGAACGATAGACAAAGACGATTATTGTCCCGAAGTTGCTGGACCAGCAGAAAACCACGGTTGTCCTTGGCCCGATACAGACGGCGACGGAATTTTGGATAAAGATGATGAGTTTCCATTAATTTTTTCAAATTGCGAAGTTATTTATGCTAAAAAAATAAAAGAAATAGATGATTTTAAAAAAAATATGTTGATATTCCTTTTCAAAACTCATCGATGAAAAAAACTATCGATTTAATTAACAATAAAGAAATATTAACAGATAATGTTGTTGTTGTGCTTTACCAATCTTCTCTTAAAAGTAACGATGTTGGTGTGTGTCCACAATTTTTTTCACATATTAAGAATTTATTTTTGGCTCAAAAAATGTGGACAGTAGAAAGTATCAATTATTTACAGAAAAAAATAAAAAAAAGGATTTTTTTTATTATTGCTGCGCCTCATTTTAGTCTTATGCATCCTTATGAAGGTTATAGTTTTTTAACAGATGAAACTTTTCAAAGAGAAGTTTATGAAGATAAAGATTTTGAAAAATTTGATTTTATAAAACAATTTCCAAAAATAATATTAGACAACGGTAATATTGTATATTATTTTCCAAAAAACAATTCTGAACAAATAAAGAAAATAAAAATAGAAGACATCTCATTTTTAGGAATTGGTAGTAATGGATATTTCATCAGGGATTTGAAAAATAAATCTATTGTTATTAAAGATTATGAATTAAAAGAGGATAAATTAAAGTTGAAATTTTTTGAATGGAGAAGGGGAAATGGAGACATCTATAAGCGATATCCATAACTAAAAATCATTAAAGATGAAAACCTATCTTACATTTCTTTTTTTCTTTGCTTTTCTGTGTTTTCAGGCGCAGGAAATTACAGATAAAGAAGCATTTAAAAAATGCAAAAAAGAGTTCAGCAAAAAGATTTGTCTTTCGGATGAAGATAATGACGAAATCCTATATTATTTAGACAAATGCCCGAAAGATTATGGTTATTCAGAAACTTCAGGCTGTCCTTTTCCTGATACGGACAAAGATGGTGTTTCGGATAGAGATGATAAGTGTCCGAATGTTTTCGGTGTTGTTGAAAACAACGGTTGTCCTTGGGAAGATACAGACGGCGACGGAATTTTGGATAAAGATGATGCTTGTCCTACGATTGCGGGAATTCCTGAAGAACAGGGTTGTCCAAAACCAAAAGCAAATTGTGAACAAAACTATATTATTTCGAAAAAAGTAATGGAGGATTTTGTTCAAAAACAAAAACAAATTAATTATAAATCATTGAAATACAAATTTTTAGAAGAAATAAAGAAAATTAAATTTGATTCGGAGATTTTATTGTTTTTTGATTCAATGGTTATTGAAGTATGTATTCCAAGCGATTGTCCTGATTTTAATTTTCCAGAATATAAAGAGTATTCAACAGAATCTTTGATTTGGGACAAAGAAACAATAAATGCACTATCAAAAATTGTAAAAAAAGCAATATTTCCGGCTTCAATGAATTCTTTTTGGTGGGATAAAAGAGGTTTTTATGTCAAAAATGACGAAGAGTTGAGAAAGTTAAGTAAAAAACAATTGGATTTTATTAACAAAATTTCTACATATACCGATTCAAAATATGGCGATATTAAATATCATTAATGTCCGATAAACATTATATTTCGGATTTGTTATTTTGTAAACATATACAAATCAGTCATTTAATTTTCTATTTTTGCTAAATCTCAAAAACAAGCTACCAATTAAAGGATAATTGTTCGCCGTCATCTCGGTCGATAATCCAATCTTTTTCGGGGTTTTCCAGAAATTTCATTAGGTTGATATAGTTGAACAAATGAATTTTGCAAAAACTCACCAAATTTGAAAATACCCAATGTCGTTTCAATCTCTTTTTGATGACTGCCAACAGAAGATTCACGATTAATACACAGTAAATCTGTATTTTGATGGCGTTTTCGTTGTCCCCCAAAAAATATTTCAAAGGAAAATTCTGTTTCAGCTGCTTGAACAACAACTCAATCTGCCATCTTATTTTGTAAAGTGCCGCAATCAAATCCGCCCTCATATCGAACAAATTGGTCAAAAATTCAAATTCCCTTTTGTTGGCTCGGTCATAGAAAACTACTTTTCTCAGTTTCAATTTCGTGATTTCTTTACCCTTTTTTACATCAATTTCAATGATTTCATCCTTTAAAACGCCGCTGTGAATATGGCTTCCAACATCCAATGCTTCAATATTAAAATACGACGCATTGTCTTTTATCCTCGTTACAAAACCCGTTTTTTGATTGGTAAAATGCTCGAAAGTCTTGTAATCATTATAACCTTTATCAAAAACATAAATGGTGTTTTCATCACATTTTAGTTTGTCTAAAAACTCGTGGTCGTGCTTTTTGGCTTCGCTGAACCAAACCAAACTCGGAACGATTTCATCGGCATTTACAACGGTATGCACCTTGATTCCGCCTTTCTTTTTGCCTGTTTTCGGATTTCTGCCCACGCCTTCCAAAATATCCTTGAACAGGCTGATAGTGGTGCTGTCAAAGATTTTTACCTGCTTATTTATCACGTCTTTAATCCGGCTGTCCGATAAAAATCCGCCGTATTGTTTGAGCGGCCCGTGATAAATGTTTTCAAAAACCAACACGTCTCTATTCTTGTTGGCATCCGACAATGTGCTTCTTTTGGGAATGTGATTTAATTGAAAACCTGCCGTTTTTCCCGACAAACCAAGCATTGCTCCCGATATTTCACGCAAGGATGTACATTTTGAAAACGAACAAAACAGCATACTTATCAAATGGTCTTTCGTTTTGAAACGCTTTGTATAGCGGTCTGAATCGCAGTTTTTTACTTCTTTTCTGATGAGTGAATCATCAATTAAAGAAATCAGCTGTCCGAAAACGGATTTTGTCGAAAAATGACTATTTTTGCTCATAGTAGTTTGCCGTGTAAGGACTTCAAACTTACTAAAAATAAGAGTAGTCTTTTTAGGCTACTCTTTTATCGGACAACAATGATTAAATATATTAAATCAAAAAATGTTAGTTTAAAAAAATTACCGGAAAACTTCAACCAAATTATATTTTACCAAGGAAGAATCATAAATAGTAAAAATGAATTTGAAACAGATATAGAATTAATTATATCAACACTTTCAGATGTTTTTAAGTTTAAATATAAATATGATTTTGGAACAAATGATTGGAATTTAGTTTCAAAAAATACTTATCCTTACAAAGAAATAAAATGAAAAAAAAATCAAAATACATCAGCACAAAAAACGATTCCAAATTGCGGGAATTGGGAAGAACAATTTTGCAGTTTATGAATCAGAAGTCCTCTAAAATCTACAATTACAAGCAGATTGCAGACGGAATAGACTATAAAAATCCGCGACAGAGAGAGCGGGTCATTCAGTCGCTTCACAAACTTCTCGCAGAAGAACGCATCAAAGAAGTGGAAAAAGGAAAATATATCCTGAACCTCAAAATCGAAGGCACTTTAACGGGAATTATCGACTTCAATCAGGCAGGAAACGCTTATGTGAAAGTGGACGGTGTGGAAGACGATGTTTTTATCCATTCCCGAAACGTGAAAGACGCTTTGCAGGGCGATAAGGTGCTTATCGTAACCTATCATTTCAAAGGAAAAAAACTCGAAGGCTCCGTTTTGGAAGTCATCGAAAGAAACCGCAGTGAATTTGTCGGCACGTTCGAGTTCATCAAACATAAGGATTTCGGGTTTGTGGTTTGCGATAAAAAGACCATTAATACCGATATTTTCATTCCGAAAGGAAAAATAAACGGAGCGGAAAGCGGGGACAAAGTCGTGGTAAAAATGACCGACTGGAAACCCGATTCCAAAAATCCCGAAGGCGAAATCATCAAAGTTTTAGGACAACCCGGCGAACACGAAACCGAAATCCACTCCATTCTCGCGGAATACGGACTTCCCTACTCTTTCCCCGAAGAAGTGGAAATGGAAGCCGAAAAAATCGACCGTGAAATCCGCGACGAAGAAGTGAAAAAACGCCGTGATATGCGGAAAATTCTCACGTTTACCATTGACCCGAAAGATGCCAAAGATTTCGACGATGCCCTTTCCATTCAGAAACTCGAAAACGGAAATTGGGAAATCGGGGTGCATATCGCCGATGTTTCGCATTATGTAACGCCCGATTCGCTCCTCGATGAAGAGGCATACAAACGCGGAACGTCCGTTTATCTCGTGGACAGAGTCGTTCCGATGTTGCCCGAAGTGTTGAGCAACGACGTTTGTTCGCTTCGTCCGAATGAAGACAAATTCACGTTTTCCGCCGTTTTTGAACTGAACGAAAATTCCGAAATCCAGAATCAATGGTTCGGAAGAACGGTCATTCACTCCGACCGCAGATTTACCTATGAAGAAGCACAAGAACGCATCGAAACAGGAAACGGAGATTTGGCGGAAGAAATTCTGGTTTTGGATAAACTGGCGAAAATTTTGAGAGCCGACAGAATCAAAAAAGGAGCGATAACGTTCGACCGCAGTGAAGTCCGCTTCAACCTCGATGAAAACAGCGAACCGATTGGCGTTTATTTCAAAATGAGCAAAGATTCCAACCATTTGATTGAGGAATTTATGCTTTTGGCAAACCGAAAAGTTTCGGAATTTGTTTCGTTGAAGAAAAACGGACAACCAAGCGGAAACACCTTTGTTTATCGAGTTCATGACGACCCAGACCCTGCGAAAATGGAAGCACTTCGTGATTTTGTGTCCACCTTCGGCTACAAAATGGACATTTCCAATTCAAAAAATACAACAACGAGTCTGAACAAACTTCTGAAAGACGTGAAAGGAAAAGGCGAGGAAAATATGATTGAAACCCTTGCAATGCGGAGTATGAGCAAAGCGGTTTATTCCACCGAACCGATTGGGCATTACGGATTGGGATTTGCGTATTACACGCATTTCACGTCGCCAATCCGCCGTTATCCGGATTTGATTGCACATCGGCTTTTGCAACATTATCTGGACGGCGGAAAATCTGCCAACAAACCCGAACTGGAAGAACAATGCAAGCACACTTCCGCAATGGAACGGCTGGCTTCCGATGCGGAACGGGATTCCATTAAGTTTATGCAGGTAAAATTTATGGAGAAACATTTGGGCGAAGTTTTTGAGGGCGTGATTTCCGGTGTTGCGGAGTTCGGTTTTTGGGTAGAAATCCCCGAAAACGGAGCGGAAGGCCTGATAAAACTCCGCGATTTAATGGACGATTCTTATCAATATGATGCCAAAAGTCACGCCGTTTACGGAATCCGCCACGGAAAACAATATCAGTTAGGCGACCGCATAAAAATCAAAGTAACGAAAGCGAACCTGATTCGGAAGCAGTTAGATTTTAAGATTGTGGAGTAGGTTTGCAGAAAAATAAAATTCATTATCTTTGATTCAATAAATTTTCAAAAAATGAAAAAAGAAAAAATAATATTCTGGACATCAACAATAATCATCGCTTTATTTGAGGGTGTAATGCCCGCACTCACTTCACAAACCGAACTGGCAAAAGAAGGAATCAGACATTTGGGTTATCCCGAATATTTTGGAAATGCTTTGGTTATTTTTAAAATCTTAGGAGTTTTGGCGTTAATTGTTCCGCAAGTTCCCAAACGAGTAAAAGAATGGGCTTATGCGGGATTTGCTTTTGATTTTATTTTTGCAAGCATAAGTCACTTTGCGGTGGACGGAATGAATTTTCAGTCATTTTTTCCGCTTATTTTTATCGGGATACTTACGTTATCATACATCAGTTATCATAAGTTAAACGCTGACAAAATATAAAATCCGGATTAATAAATTTTCAAAAAATGGAAACTCTTACGCTTCATTTCAATAAAAATATCAGAGAAAAACTGATGCGGTTTCTTTCCGGATTTTCCGATAAAGATTTGAAAATTGACGAGTTTACGGAAAAGCAAAAACCCCGCAAATCGGGAATAGAACTCGCTTTGGAAGACGAGAAAAAAGGCAGAATTACTTCATACAAAAACAGCGATGATTTGTTTGAAAAAGTGCTGAACTGATGTATCGGATAACCACAGCCAACCGTTTTGACAAAAGTTTAAAACTCTGCAAAAAAAAGAAATTACAACCTTTCTTTGCTCAAAAGAAGTCATTGATATTCTGCAAGAAACGGGAACTCTTCCCGCAAAATACAAGCCGCATAAATTATCCGGAAATTACGCCGGTTGTTGGGAATGCCACATCAAACCGGACTGGTTGCTGATTTGGAAACAAAACGACAACGAACTTATTCTCTTGCTAATGGACACAGGAACGCATTCCGACTTGTTTTAGAAAAAAGTTGAAAAAATTCCGATTGAAATTTTGGATGAAAATAATGATAAGTTTTCCTTATTTCTCCAATAGATAGTCGCTCATTAAAATAACACAACTAACTAACAATCAATAAAATAAAGTTCAAGATAGATGTTTTATATTACAAGAATTTGTATATTAGAGCCTTAAAACCTTGCAAATTATGTTGGGAAAAAAT